>CAUBQU010000009.1 GCA_958438185.1 uncultured Oscillospiraceae bacterium | reverse complement strand
GTCTAGGGGTAATCCTGGAGAAACCCGGGAGCAACACTGTAATAACACTGCCGCAACACGCCGCAACACGCCGCAACACGCCGCAACACGGCAGCGATACTGCAGCAACATTGTAACAGCTGCTAAAGCACGGGGGCAATGCGTAAAGATGTGAAAAAAGTGTGAAAATCTGTGTTCCTAGTAATTTTTTTGGCAGGCCGTTGCAGTTGGTCTGCTCGCTTTTTAGGGACCATGTTTGGAACCACGCTTTCAGGCGGCGGGCGCATGGGGGGCTTTGATGGGAGGAGAATGGCTTCTGCAATTCTCCTTCCATTCTCCTTTTTGCGGCGAACGGCGGTTGTGGATGGGTGTTTTTCGGACGCAGTGATCCGTCCAATTGCGGTTTGTAGCGGGTGATATCATCCTTTGGAATGATTTACATTTTTGGTCGAATCTGTATAATAGGATTGAGACAGAACCCCGGTGCGCTGGGGGGGGGAACGCGCGCCGAAGGCCGCTGCAACGCGATTCGCCGCTACGAGGCGATTCGCCGCTACGAGGCGATTCGCCGCCACAACGCGACCTGCCGCGCCATTTCTCCCGCCCGGCGCGGCGTCCCATCTCCCGGCGGTTTTTCGTTGCGGCGGAATGCGGCGGCGGAGATTGGAAAGACTGAGAACCATCGTAAAAAACAGCGCCTGCCATGGCTGCGGGCTGGAGATAGAACACACCTACACACCCTAGCACACATGCACACTCTAACATGCACACCCAACATTGCACACTCTAACATGCATACCCCCAAAGGAGGAACCTATGAAGAAACGAGTTTTGAGCCTGTTTTTGGCGTTTGCCCTCTGCCTGACGCTGCTGCCGACGGCGGCGTTTGCTGAAAGCTGAAGCCAGGATAGCGGCACGATCAGCGGCGGTGACCTGACCGGCGACGGCACAGGCGGCGGCGTTTACGTCCCCCCTGGCAGCACGTCGGAAGGCGGTGGCGGCGTCTATGAGGACACGCGGACGGAGATCTGGCGCGACGGGACAAAGCGCGTCCAGATCGGCCGCCCCTACGACGGCACGACGGACGGCAGCACCGTCCTCGCCAGCTTTCCCTTTACCGACGGCACGAACGAGATCACCCTGACCGAGGGGACCGACTGCACGGCGGTCAAGACCTTCGACTCCCCCGACACGGGCGACCGGACCGTCACCGTCTCCCTCACGCTGATCGGTGACGCTGCAGCGCGCTACAAGCTCAAGGCAGGCGAAGAGAGCTTCACCATCGACGGCTCGATCAACAAAGCCTGGCCCAAGCTGACGCTTTCCAGCAGCCAGGAAGCCTGCACGACCATCGACCCGCTCCTGCCGCTTCTGACGCTGGACGGCGTCAAAGAGGACGCAGCGGTGACGTATTACTACACCCCATACCAGCAGTCCATCGGCAGCTCGGACCTGGATTACCTCAACCAGGAGATCACCGCGAGCACCCGGATCAGCGAGGCCGGGACCTATTACCTCTTTGCCAAGACGGCGGCGACGAAGAACTATGAGAGTAACCTTTCCAATACCCTGACCCTCACCGTCACGAACGTGCCGCCCCACAGCCGCACGCAATGCGGCACCCAGGCCCCGTGCGGCCACGTGGGCCACGGTGACACGACGTTCCAGCCTTGGGACGGCACGGGCCCCCTCCCCGCTTCCGAGGATAGCAGCACGAATTATGTCTACCTTACCGGCGACGGCACGGCGGACCTGACCCTGGCGGCGGGCAGCGATGTGCAGAATCTCTACCTGTGCCTGAATGGCAAGACCCTCAGCGGGACCATCACCGTTCAGGAAGGCGGCTGGCTCACCCTCTGCGACTGCGTCGGCGGCGGCTCGATCAGCGGCGTCACCGTGGGCAGCGGTTATCTCGTGAGCTTCGGCGGCAAAATTGGCACGCTGACGCTGCAGAGCGTGAACGCCCAGCTCTATGGCGGCAGCTTCGGCAGCATTGTCAATAATACCGGCAACTATTTTGATCTTGGCATCCTGCTGCCGGACGGCGTTGCCTTCCAGGGCGCAGATGGCGCGTTCGTAGCGCGCGATACGACGCTGGGCAGCGGGAAAACAAAGGAGGACCTCACCATCACGACCTGCGAGGACGGGGCCCACAAGCCGGGCTACAGCGCAGGCCGCGACTACATCTGCAAATACTGCAGAAAGACCCTCACCGCAAAATACGGCAATGGGAATCCCTATTATTTCACCGACCTGCGCCGCGCCATCGCCTTTGCGATTGAAAATGAACCGTACTACCCGACGGTGGACCTGATCGGCGACGTGGCGGTGGATGAGACTATCCAGATAAACTCCGGGAAAACGGCGGTCCTCCAACTGGACCTCAACAGCTATACCCTCTCCAACGACGCGGGCTGCACCGGCAGCATTTTGCAGGTCACAGGCGGCAAGCTGGTCCTCCGGGACTTTAGCGCGGCGGGAACGGGCAAGCTGGCGGCTGACGGCGTGGACGGCATCGTCGTCACCGACGGAGTGCTGGAGATGACTGGCACGCTGCATGCCAGCGGCGCGGGCTGCGCGGCAGTCCGGCTGCAAGGCTGCATCGAGGCGAACTTCGACTATGGCAGTGCAACGGCTGAATCCGGCGCGTACGCCATCGTCGCCGAAGGCGGCGACCGCCTGAAGATCGAAAAATCCGGCGGCGCGTTCGGCGCGGTGAAAATTGAAAAAAGCTATACCGGGAGCGTTTGCCTGATGTCCGGCACGTATGACAGCATCGAGGTCGCCGGGGAGAAATTCCCGACCGCTGGGGCGCTGCTGGGTGAGTATTGCCAGTTTGTCAGCGCCGAGACCGGCGATGCGGTGGACGGCGCGGGGCAGAAGGTCGAACAGGTCCAGGTCGTGCACCAGCATGTGTATGACGAGAACGGCCGGTGCAAAGCTGCAGGCTGCGACGCGAGCGCGGCGGCGAAGATCACGGGCACCGGGGATGAGAGTCTCGACCGGTTCTACGACACGTTTTCTGACGCCCTGGCCGTCGCCCAGGCCCACGACGGCTGCACACTGACGGTCTGGTCGGACCTGGATTGCGGCAGCGATGGCATCACCATCGGCAGCGGCCGCTTCACCCTCGCGCTGAATGCCTACGCCCACATTTCAAACATGACCTTTGCCGAGCCCGCCTATCTCCTGCGCATCACCGGCGGTACCATTGAGATCACCGGCGCGGGGTACTTCCAGGAAGGGTCCAACACGACCACATCGCTCTTGGTGGACGGCGGCAATGTGACGATCAGCGGCGCAAATTTTGTGAATTATTCGAGCGCGCCCCTTGTGACGCTCCAGAGCGGCACGCTGACCCTCCGGGGCGGCAGCTATGCAGGCCTCAAGGGCGCGGCGCTTTTGAAGCTTCCGGATGGCAAGCGCTACGCCGACGTGCTGGCCCCGGGCTATTTCTACGCGGATGCGGACGGCAACGCCATCCCGGCAAGCGAATTGGAAAGCAAGACGAGCTTCCAGGTCACCGCCTGCCAAACCCACACCTGGGGGGCGGATTATACCTGCACGACCTGCGGCCTTGTTTGCGAGGCCACGGTGACGACGGGCGATGACACCGTCTGCTATAAAAAGCTGGAGGAAGCGCTGGCCGCTTCTAAAGCGGGCGACACCGTCACGCTGCGCGCAGACGCGGCGCTGGAGGAAACGCAGAACCTGGACAAGGCCATCACCCTGGACCTGGGCGGCAAGACCCTCTCCTGCGACGCGGGGGCGCGCATTATGATCCGCGCCGCCGTCACGATCGAAGACAGCAGCGCGGGCGGCACGGGGACCATCACCAGCACATCCCGGAACGCCTGCCTGATCGACACGCAGCAGGGCGCTGCCCTGACCATCCAGGGCGGGACGTTCCTCTGCGACGGGGAAGCCCTCCGGGCAACGTGCGGCGAAGTGAACATCAGCGGCGGGAATTTCATCGGGGAGCTGAATATCAGCGGCTACTCGGGCGACCTGGCCGTGAGCCTCTCCGGCGGCGAATTCCGGCAAATTTTCTCTTATAACATCCCCTTCCTCGACCTGCTGGCGGACGGCGCTGCCTTCTTTCAAGACGAGCAGCTTGTCAACCTGGCGGAGGTCACGGGGCCGTATCTGAATGCTGTCAAGGTCCTCCCCCATACCCACACCCTCACGGACGGCGTGTGCGCCTGCGGCTACACCTGCCCCCACACGTGGCAAAACGGCCTTTGCACCAAGTGCGGCTACACCTGCCCCCACGAAAATGTGACAGAGGCAGACGGCGCGTATACCTGCGCTCTTTGCCAGGCGACCTTGGCGGCCAGCATGCAGGCGGGCGAGACGCTTACTTATTATGTTGGCCTTGCCGATGCTTTGCGCGCGGCAAACGCGCTGGTGAACGGCACGTACACTGTGACTGTCCTGCGCGACACCGGCGTGACCGGCGTCGACGCGGCGGGCGGCATGACGGACAAGGACGTCATCCTCGATAAGCTCCACGGCGGCGGCGCGGTGAAGCTGGACCTGAACGGCCATACGGTCGACGGCGGCGGCGCAATTTATGCCGGCCACGAGGGCTCGGAGGGCCTCTTGTATGTCACCGGCGGCGGCAAAATTTCGCATGTAACGATCGACGTGATCGGCGCCATTGAGCTGCAGGGCTTTACGGGCACGATCGAGGCGGTGCGGGCTGTCAATGCAGACGGGGTCAAGAGTGACAACGAGACCTCCGGCACCATCGGTACGCTGACCCTGGGCAGCCGCCCCTCGACCTTCCTGGCTGGCGGCACCATTGGAAAAATCATCGCGGAAGACACGATGACCGCCGGGCAGCTGCTTCTGCCGGGCTATGCGCTCTGGACGCAGGACGGCAGCCCGGTGCGCTATGACGCGAAGGCAGACGGGCTGGAACATGTCACCGTGGCCTGCTGCAACCATACGGAGTTAGCCGAAGACTTTGCGGGCGCCAACTGCCCCTACTGCGATGCGGCCCTCGTCGCCCTGGTGACGAAGGAGCTGACCATCCTGGGGAAAAAGCAGACCGTGACCATCGGCTTTGCAGACCTGCGCGGCGCGATCAAGCTGGCGGGCGGCGGCACGGTGAAGTTGCTGGGAGCCGTCCCGGAAGCGCAGAGCGCGGTGACGATTGACGCGCCCCTCACCCTCGACCTGAACGGAAACGACCTGACCTCCGTGACCGTCCAGGCCAAGGCGACGATCCGGGACGCAGCAGAGACAAAGGGGACGATCGGCAAGCTGACGATCCCCGATAACGTCACCGATCTGACCCTGGGCGACCTGCTGGAGGACGGCTACGGCTTCCAGAATGCAGGCGGCTGGATCGCGGAGACGAGCACGGCGGCGGAGCAGGTCAGCGTGCAGGAAGCGCCCTTCCACTCCCTCACGCTGCGCGCCCAGGGGCAGGGCCCGGACGAGGTCGCGACGACCATGGCCTACGGCACGACGGGCGGCGTGAATCTGGTTGCCTACTGCGGCCTCAGCGGGTCCGGCCTGCCGACCTACCGCTGGACCCATACGGCAAATGGCGCGGAGGAAGCACTGGACAGCGTGACGGGGATGCGCCTGTCTCTGCCCGCTGATCTGGCGGCGGGGACGCATCGCTACCGCATCACGGCGACGCTGGATGGCTATTCTAAGAGCGCCGAGATCACCATCACCGTGACGCCCGTCACGCTGACAAGGGATATGGTAACGATCGAAAACCTGACCTACACCGGCCAGGCCCAGACGCCGGCCGTCACCGTCCAGCACGGCGACACCGTCCTGACCGAAGGGACGGACTACACCCTGGACGTGGCCGAACATACGGCGGCGGGCAATTACACGCTGACCGTCACCGGCCAGGGCAATTACGCAGGCGCCGTCACGGCGGACTGGCGCATTGCGCCCGTCCAGATTTTGGGCATCGCCTCTGTCACGCCGCTGGCGAAGGTCTATAACGGCACAGCGGCGGTGGAGCTCGGAACGGGCGCGGTGCAGTTCTATAACGACAAAAACGAGACCATTACGCTGCCGGAGGACGCGTTTACCATCACGAACGCCCGCTTCACTCGGCCCACGGCGGACGGAAAAACCTATCGCGATGCACCGGAGGCCGGGCTGGGCAAAACCATCTCCTTCACGGTGACGCTCCAGAGCAGCAACTATGTGCTGATCGCAAACAAGCAGACCTGCACCACCGCGGACTATGACTACTGGACAAGCCGCGCGGGGGACTTCAGCATCGAAAAGGCCCCATCGCCGAGCACGACGCGGGGCACGCTGACCGTTACCAACCGTCATATGACCACCTACACCATGGACCTCAAGCCGCTCCTGCCTACGCCCCCGGCGGGCGAGTATGGCCAGACGTCCTACGCGCTGCAGCCGGTGAGCCTTACAAAGACCGGGTATAGCATCTATGACGAGAGCGCGTGCAAGGTGGAAGACGGTGTGCTGTCTCTGCCCCTTTCCACGCCCAACACGAAGGAGACCGGCAAGGTCGGGACGGTCCAGGTCACGGTCACGACGGAAAACTACGCGGACTTCACCCTGACCATTGACCTCGAGGCGGTCAACAAAACAGAGCTCACCCCTGGGGCCCTCACCTACTCCCCCATCACCTACGGGCAGACGCTAAAGGACGTCACCATCACCGGCGAGATGTACGCCCAGGACGCAGCTAAAACGCCCATCCCCGGTACCTTCTATTGGGAGCAGCCGGAGAAGGTCCCCAGTGTCGGCGAGACGGTCTACTTCGTCTTTATCCCGGACGACACGCTGCATTACGAGTCCTATACCGGCGAAACCGTCCTTCCCATCACCCCCAAGGATCTCTCCGGCGCGCAGGTGACGCTGGATACGGATCAATTTACCTATGACACCTCGGTCAAGACCCCGGCGGTGACCGAAGTCAAGCTCGGCGATGCAACGCTGGCGGCGGGGACAGATTATACCGTCACCGCCGAGGCGCAGACGGCGGCGGGCAGCTACCGCGTCACCGTCACCGGCCAGGGCAATTACGCGGGGACGGCCACGGCGGCCTGGCGCATTGACCCGAAGGTCGTCGACGCGCCGACCATCGAGCTCGGCGGCGACTTTACCTACACCGGCAGCGAAGTGGAGCCGACGGTCACCGTCAAGGACGGCGATGTCACCATCCCCGCCAGCGAGTACCAGGTCATCTTCGCGGACAATATCAACGCAGGCCCCGCCACGGTGACGATCAAGGACCGCGACGGCGGCAACTATGTGGTCTCCGGCCACCGGATGTTTGCCATCGTCAAGGCAAACGCCGCGGTCCTGGACGCACCGGCGGCGCGGACGCTGACCTACAACGGCGAAGCCCAGGCCCTCATCACGGCGGGCACGGCCACGGGCGGCGCGATGCAATACAGCACCGGCGGAACATGGACCTCCGCGCTCCCCACCGAAAAGCACGCGGGGCGCTACACCGTCTATTACAAGGTCGCCGGGGACAGCAACCACAACGACACGGCCATGCAGCAGTTCCAGGTGACCATCGCACCGGCGCAGGTCACCGTCACGGCGGAGAATAAGACCTCCCGCGTCGGCCAGCCGCTGCAGGACCTGACCTACATCTGCACCCCCGCCCTCTTTGCGGGCGACGCCTTTACCGGCGCGCTTACAAGCGCGGCGGACCGCAGCAAGCCCGGGACCTATGCCATTGGCCAGGGCACGCTGGCGCTGGGCGATGACTACGCCATCACCTTTATCGAAGGCACTTATACCGTGCTGGAAAAGCTCGCCCAGAGCGGCTTCCAGTTTGCCGCGGACGCCAAGACCGCGACCTATGGCGACGCCGACTTCTCCCTCCCGGCGACGGGGGCGGCGGAGGGCAGCACCGTGACGTACACCAGCAGTGACCCGGCTGTCGCCACGGTGGACGGCGCGGGCAAGGTCCACATTTTGAAGGCGGGCGAGACCATCCTCACCGCCACGGCGTCCAGCACGGCGGACTATCTGGAAGCCACGGCCCATTGCACGCTGACCGTCCAGCCCAAGACGCTGCGCAGCAGCGATCTTGTGATGACCGGTGGGGCCATCACCAAGGTCTACGACGGCACGCGGGCGGCAAATGGGATCACCGTCGCCGCAAAGCCCGGCGCCCTTGTGGGGCAGGATGCCCTGGCCATCACCGGCACGGCTTCCTACAACAGCGCCAATGTGGGCGAGGCAAACACCATCACCTTCACGCCGGACGCCATCACCCAGGGCAACTACCGGCTGGCATCGTTGGAAGTCCTGACCATCCCCGGCGCGAGCATCACCCAGGCGACGCCTGCCTACGCGGCCCCCACCGGCCTGACGGCAATTTATGGCCAGACACTGGCGGCGGTGCGCCTGCCCAGCGGCTGGAGCTGGATGGACGAGACCCAGCCCGTCGGCGACGCGGCGGCCAAGACCTTCCTGGCGCAGTTCACGCCGGAGGACACCGTCAATTACAAGACGGTGACGGACATCAAGCTCCCGCTCCTGGTGCAAAAGGCCAGCGGCGGCAGCCTCGGCGAGGCGGCCCTTTCCCAGAAGTACACAAACCGCAAGGAGCAGGTCTACACGCCGGATTGGTCCAAGCTGCCGGGCGGCCAGACCTGGCGCTATACCAGCGCGTCCAGCGTCAGCGAAGGCTCTGCCGCCCAGCTTAGCAAGCTGGAAATGGACGCTGCCGGGAACCTGCGCTACGCCATCTCCGGCGGCCAGGCGGGCGATACCGTCACCCTCACCCTCACGGCTTCCTGCCAGAATTATGAGGACTTCACCATCACCCTGCGCATCTGCCTGACGGCGAAGGACGACCAGGCGGCGCTGACCGTCACCGGGCCGAGCGCCGCGATCTACGGCCAGACCGTGGCCCTGGGCCTCACCGGCGGCAGCGGCACCGGCGCGGTAAGCTACCGGGTGGAAAATGCGTCGGGCGAGGCAAGCATTGACCCGGCGACCGGCGTTTTGACACCGGTGCGGGTCGGGACCGTCAGCGTCATCGCGGCCAAGGCGGGAGACGACGAGTTTAACGACGCGGAAAGCGCCCCCTTCGTCCTGACCATCACCCCGGCGACGCCCACCGGCGCGCCCCAGTACACCATTCTCACAGAAGACGGCAAGACCCTTGCCGACGCCGCCCTCACCCTGGCGGGCAGTACCCTGCAGCCGGGCAGCGGCAAGCTCGAATGGATCGACGACGCCGGGCAGGCCCTGCCGGGGAGCACCCCCGTCGCAGCGGGCCAGCGCTACACCTGGCGCTTCACCCCGGACGACGGCAACTATACGGCCCTGACAGGCACGCTCGTCCTGCAGCCCAGCTGCACCATCCGGGCGGCGGCGGGCAGCGGCGGCAGCATCTCGCCTGCGGGCAACATCATCGTCCCCGCGGGCGAGGACCGTAGCTTTACCATCACGCCGGACGCGGGATATGTCATCCTCCGCGTCCTGGTCGATGGGGAGAATATCGGCGCAGTGGATGCTTATACGTTTGAAAACGTCCGGACGGGGCACAGCATCGAAGCCGTCTTTGCCAAGGCGCGGGGCGGATTCATCGACGTCCCCGCAGGCAGCTATTATGAAGACGCCGTGACCTGGGCGGCAGGGAACGACATCGCCACCGGGACGGACGAGACCCACTTCTCCCCTGACGGCAGCTGCACAAGAGCCCAGGCCGTGACGTTCCTCTGGCGCGCCGCCGGGCGGCCCGCCGCGAAGACGGACGCGATGCCCTTTGTCGATGTCCCCGCGGGCAGCTATTATGCGGACGCCATCTTGTGGGCCGTCGAAAGCGGCATCGTCGCCGGGACGGACGCGACCCATTTCTCCCCCGACGCCAGCTGCACAAGAGCCCACGCCATGGCCTTCCTGTGGCGCGCGGCGGGCAGACCGGCGCCGGATGCAGGCGCGATGCCCTTTGCCGATGTCCCCGCGGGCAGCTACTATGCAGACGCCGTCCTGTGGGCATTCCAGCGCGGCATTGCCGCCGGGACCAGCGCAGATGCGTTCCGCCCCGACGCTAGCTGCACCCGGGCGCAGATCGTCACGTTCCTCTGGCGCTTTCAAGCGTGACCGAGCGCGGGCGGCGACCCTCCCCTAGCATAAAAACATAAAAAAGCAAACAGCGCAGCCGACGGGCTTTGGCCCTGACGCTGCGCTGTTTTCGTGGGCTGGAGCGGCCGGTTTGGGAAGCGGGAAAAGAATTGCAGGCGGCGGCTTGACAAGGGAGGGCGGGTTTGCTACCATAGAAGAAAAGAAGGGCCGGAAATTGGCCCGGGCGCGGGGCGCAAACGGTTTGGGCGCTGCGAAAGGCCGCGAAGAGGCGGTTTTTTCTACGCCGGGTAGTTAGCATGCTCTAACCACTTGCTGCTTTTGCGCAGCGCCGCGGCGGGCGGCCCAATTTGCGGCGGCCGGTCGGTTTTGGGGCCGCATTTTGGAGGTGGGAACGATGCAGATCTTGGAATATGGGCAGGCGCAGGCGCGGACGCTGCTGTTTCTCCCTTGCACGGCGGAGCCGGTCTGGGCCTTTGCGCAGACGGTGGCGCTGCTTTCGAAGCAGTGGCATGTCTTCCAGGTCGTCTACGACGGGCACGACCCGAAGGACCCGGGGGATTTTACCTCCGTGGAGCAGACGGTGGACGAGGTGACGGCGGCATTAAAGCGCCGCGGCGTGACCCGGCTGGGCGCGGCCTATGGCTGCGCCCTGGGCGGCGCGTGCCTGACCCGTCTGCTGGCCCTGGGGCAGCTGCCCATCGGCCGGGCGATCATCGACGGCGGGATCACGCCGTACCAGCGGCCGTTTTTCGTGCGGAAGCTGACGCTGGCGCGGGATATCCTGGGCTTCAAGCTGGTCGCCCGCAGCCGGAAGGTCTTGGAGGCGGCGTTCCCGCCGGAGCGGTTCACCCTCCCGTGGCAGGACGCCAAAAAGGAATACGACGCCATCGCCCAGTACCTGCGAACCTACTCGGACCGGACGATCCGCAATATCTTCTGGTCCGGCAACAATTACGCGCTGCCGCCGCAGCCTGCTGCGATGGCGACGAAGCTCACCTACTGGTACGGCGACGACGAGAAGAAGGACCGCCGGGGCAATATCCGCTTTATCAAGCGCTATTTCCCCCACATCCGCATCCACGGCATCCCGAAGATGGCCCACGCGGAGCTGGTTATGGTCCACCCCGAGGCATTTTGCCGGTATGCGGAGAAATTTTTGCTTGGGCACACGGAACAGGAGGCTTGACCCATGAAAATGATCGAACGGAACGAAGGCGCTGCTAAGGCGGCGCTGCTGATCCACCCGATGCTCTCCTCCGCCGAGGGGCTGGAACAGTGCGTGACAAGCTACTGGGGCGGGGACGTCCACTGCTTTATCCCGGACCTCTCTGCCCATGGCGCGGCCTGCACGCAGACCTATCACAGCGCCCAGGCGGAGGCCAAGGCGATCCACGATCACCTGGTGGCCCGGGGCTGCACGCACCTGCAGCTGGCCTTTGGCGCTTCCCTGGGGGGCGTGGTGCTGTTTGCCCTGCTGGGCTACGAGGACCTGACCTTTGACCATGTTTTTTTCGAGGGCGTCAGCTTTTATGAGCGGGCTCCCCTGCTCTGCTTTGTGCTGACGCGGGTCTTCCTCGCCAAGCACCGCAAGGCGGTGAAGGACCCGGCGCTCTCAAAGCGGAAGATGTCCGCCATTTACGGCGACGTCGCCGGTCCGGCGATGGCAAAGCGGTTTATCGCCATGAACGAGGAAAGCATCCGCAGCATCATTCACGACTGCGGCTATGTCCAGCTGCCGGAGCTGACGGCACAGCTGCAGCAGCGCTGCGTGTTCGCCTACGGCGAAACGGATTCGGATCTGAAGGCGTGCAAAAAGCTGCTCCCCGCCAAATACCCCGGGGCGCAGCTGAAAATCTGGCCCGGCTATGCCCACTGCGGGCGAATGAGCAAGGACTCGGAACGCTATGCCGCCATGCTGAAAGCGTATGTGACGCAGGAATAAGGAGGGCTGACGATGTTTTGGGACCGGGTCGCATGGGCCTATGATCTTTTTGCAGAGGGCATCAACCGGAAGGCGAACCGGGCGCTTTGCGCGGCGGTGGCGGAGCTGATCGGGCCGGCGGACGATGTCTTAGAGTGCGCCTGCGGAACGGGGCTTTTGACCCGCGTCATCGCCCCCCGGTGCAAGAGTCTGCTTGCCACGGATTTTTCCGCCAAGATGCTGCGGCGGGCGGAGAAGAAATACGGACACTTTCCCAATTTGCGCTTTGCGCAGGCGAATATCCTGCAGCTTCCCTACCCCGACGCGCAGTTTGACGCCGTCGTCGCCGCGAATGTCATCCATCTGCTGGACGAGCCGCTGCAGGCGCTGCGGGAGCTGGCGCGGGTCTGCAAGCCCGGCGGGAAGATCATCATTCCGACTTACCTAAACCGGACGGCCCAGGGGAAGACGAACCGGGTCTCCGGCGCCATCGGCAAAGCCGGGGCGGATTTCAAGCGGGAATTCACCCTGGAGAGCTACCGGCAGTTTTTCGAACGCGCCGGGTATCCGGACGCGCGGTATACGCTCTGCGCGGGGCGGATCCCTTGCGCGGTAGCAGCGTTAGTGCGCGTGAGCTTGTCAAAAAAGTGTTTTTGACAAGCTCTCAAACGAGACCCGCTGCGCTGGGCTCTCGTTTGAAAGGGGGCTTACGCCCCCTCTCCCTATGCGGACTTGTCCGCATAGGGAGTTGCACCCTGCTGCGCGCATAATTTCTGTGCCGAAGGCACAGAAATTCCACACTTGCAGGGCGTAAAGAATTTTTGTCGACGTACACGCCGCCGCCAAAAATGATTTTGACTTTGTTTGCGCCTGCGGGCGCAAATTCTGCGAAGCTTTTTTTATTTGATAACTAGAAGCGCCCTCACCGGGATTGGTGGGGGCGCTTGGGGGTTTATTCGGCGGTTTTTGGGGCTGCGATGCAGCGGAAGCGGGGGCCTTCTTTGCCTTGGGTGCCGGTGGGGGTGAAGCCGCATTTTTCCAAGATGCGTTGGGAGGCGCGGTTTTCCGGGTCTGTCTCTGCTTCGACGGCGGTGACGCCGGGCTGGGTCAGGGCCCAGCGGGTCAGGGCGCGGACGGCTTCCGTCGTGTAGCCGTGGCCCTCGAAGGCTTGCAGGATGCCGTAGCCGATCTCGACGGCGCCTGCGGCGGCGGGGCCTTTGAAGCAGAGGTCGCCGAGGAAGGCGCCGCCTGCCCGCGCTGTCATCTGCCACGGGGCGTACCAGATGCGGTGGGCCGGGTCGCGCCGGCAGCCCTCCAGCATCTCAGCGTAGGCGTCGCGGAGCTCTGCATCGCCTGTGCGGGCGCGCAGGGCCTGGGCTTCGGCGTCCGTCATCGGGCGCAGGCACAGGCGCGGGGTCTCTAAGACAATCTGGTTTTCCTGTTTCATCGGGTTACTTTACTTCTTTCTGTTCTTGGTTTTCTTGCTGGGCCAGGGCTTTGCCCAGGCGGTCGATGAGGTACGGCAGGGCCAGCTCGAAGTCGACGCCGTACCAGGGGCGGGTCGGGTCGTCCAGGGTCACGCGGATGCACTGGGCGGTGTAATCCGCCGCCAGGCGCAGCGCCTGCTTCCAATCCAGGCCCCGGGCCATGGCCCCGACGCAGGTGCTGGCAAAAATATCCCCGGTGCCGTGGTACATAGTTTCCACCTTCTCGTGGGCATAATAGAAAAAAGTATCCTGCGCCCGGTCGTATCCCAGAATGCCCGTCTTGCCGTCGCCGAGGTCGACGCCGGTCAGGACGCTGACGCGGGCGCCGAGGTCCGCCAGGCGCAGCAGCAGGGACCGGGCGTAGGCGCTGTCCTGCTGGGGGCGGTAGGGCGTGCCCGTCAGGAGTGCGGCTTCCGTGATATTGGGAACGATGAGGTCTGCCTTGGCGCAGAGGCTGGCCATTTTCTTGGGAAAGGTGTCGTCGAACCCGGCGTAGAGACGGCCGTTGTCCGCCATGGCGGGGTCGACGAAGACGAGCGTCTCCGGGCGCTTGAAGTCGTCGATCAAGCTCGAGACGAGGTCGATCTGGGCGAAGGAGCTGAGGTAGCCGGTGTAGATTAGGTCAAACCCGAGGCCCTGGCTGCGCCAGTGGCGGGTGATGGGGGCGATCTGATCCGTCAGGTCCTTGCAGGTGAAGCCCGGGAAGACGGAGTGGGCCGAGAGGACCGCCGTCGGCAGCACCGCCGCTTCGACGCCCATGGCGGAGATGACCGGCAGGGCCACCGTCAGGGAGCACTTCCCCACGCAGGAGATATCCTGCACTGTCAAGATCCGTTTCATGGTTTTGCCCTCCTGGTGGAATCTGAAAAAATTTGCCGCCGGTTACCCTTTACAT
>CAUBQU010000008.1 GCA_958438185.1 uncultured Oscillospiraceae bacterium | reverse complement strand
TCTTTCATTTCCTTCATATGCGTCTTTCCTCCTCACGGTGTGCCCGGCGTGTTCCGTGCCGGGCTGACGTGTCCTGCGACTATCTATCGCGGCAGCAAGGCGCCGCGGTGCGCTTTCAAAAAATATGGACACATTTTACACGATTCTATTTTTATAATCAACGCGCAATGTTTTACAACTTTTTTAGGGGGACCGCACCCATTCTGCCCCGATCAAACAAAAATTTCCCTCGCGTGCAAAAAACAGTTGCCACCGGGGAAAAACCGCGGTATAGTAGGATTGATCCCTCTATAGCGTCTTGCAAAAGCGGCAGACCGGTATACGCCGGTTTGCCGCTTTGTTTACCCTTTCCGCCGCGGCAGCTGACGCCGCAGAAGCAGCAGCGTCACGCTGGCGCAGACCACCACAGCCAGGCAGACGAGATTCACGCCCACCAGCACCGCCAGTGCGATGCCAGCCAACGCCGAGCCGCCCAACTGCACCAGCAGGAATTTGGGCTGCCGCGTCGTATACACCAGAAGAAGCAGCACGCCGGCCACCAGACAGCCTCCGGCATTGATGAGCATATAGAGCCCAGCCTGATTCAAAGAGCCGAAGGTCTGCGCCAGGTCAACGCCCATATCGCTATACAGCTGTGTCAGCATCTGGGATGCCTGGTTGTTTTGCAGAAAGCTCAGCCCCGTCACGGCAAAGCTAAAGGTATAAATGATAAAAAATACCATGCACAACCAGAACCAGACCTTGAACCCGCCGGTAAAGTAAAACCGCCCGGGCTGGGCCTGCTGCGCCGCCCGCTGGCGGACCGGCTGATAGGCCAGCGGCTGGTCCGTCTCAGGCGTCTGCCGCGGCGCCTCGTACCGGCGCACCAGCGCGCCGCACTCCGGGCAGATCAGCGTCTCGTCCGAGACCTGCTTGCCGCAGTTGTAACACGTGATCATTTCAAAATGCCTCCTTTCGGCAAGAAACGCCATCCATATCGGCAGCAAACGGCAAAAGCCGCCGCCTTATTTGTATAGTATACCACAAAACCCGCCAGGCGAAAAGGGCAAATACCGCCGCCGCGCAAGTTTTTCCGCCGCATTTCCCGCTTTATTGACTTTCCCCAGTTGGTATGCTATGCTGACCATAGAGAAAGAGAAAAGGAGAGATCTCATGCTCAGTCCCGCCCTGAAAAAGCTGGCGCAGGAGCATCAGCTTCAGTGCGCTCACGGCATCGCCTACGGGAGCCTGGCCGGCTACAGCGTCACCCTGCGCGACGGCGCCGGTACCAAAACTCTCGCCGTGACGACCCGTTTCCCGGATCAAAGCCAATACGCCGCCCTGCAAGCAGACCTTGCGCCGCACGACCTGCAAAAAGAATACCGGGTACAGCAGCTGGCCCCCGTCGAAAACGGCATCGTCATCCAATTTACAGACAACCCGGGTACGATGAAAAAGATCCGCGCATTTATCGACTGGTTCTTCCCGCTCCTGGCCGCCCACGGCGCAACAGGCAGCATGGTCTGCCCTCAGTGCGGCCAGTGCCTCACCCAGGGCAGCACCTGGCAGATGGTCGACGGCGTCGCCTATCATCTGCACCCCGGCTGTGCCCAGCAGATGGACCGCAGCATCTCCATGGCCGAGACCCGCGCCCGGGAGGAGGACACCGGCTCCTATGCCCGGGGCCTGCTCGGCGCGCTGCTGGGTGCCATCGTCGGCGCGATCGTCTGGGCGCTGGTTCTGAATCTCGGTTATATCGCCGCCGTCGTCGGCTTTGTCATCGGCTGGCTGGCCGAACGGGGCTACCGCCTGCTGCACGGCAAAAAGGGCAAGGGCAAGATTGTGATTTTAATTCTGTCCGTCCTGCTGGGTGTCCTGCTCGGGACCTTTGCCGCAGATGCCTTCACCCTTATGAAAATGATCTCCGGCGGCGAGCTGCCGGGCTGGACCTATGGAGAGATCCCCACCATCCTCTCCATCCTGCTGACGGAGGACGCCGAATTCCTGCGCGCCACCCTCTCTGACCTCGGCCTGGGCCTGCTCTTTGCTTACCTGGGTGCCTTCACCCTGCTGCACCGTTCCAGCAAAGAGGTCGCAACGACGAAGGTCCAGAAGCTGGACTAAGCATGTGTCCTTTTCAAAGTTTAAAGTGAAAAGCAGCGATCCCGCATGTCAGTTTCTCTGACATGCGGGATCGTTTTATTTTTGTCTAGCGAATCGCTTAGCCCCGCAGCTGCTGCAGCAGGGACTGGGAGATCGCTTCAATCTGCGACGCGCTGAGCTTTGCCGCGCTGCTGGAAGCAGCGGGAGCCGCAGCGTCCGGCGCCGGATGGCCGCCGCGCAGGTCGGACAGCTCCTTCGTGCCGTAAGCGACCCGGCGGATATTCATCAGGTTCAGCGGTGTGATGTTATCCGAAGTCGCGCTGCCGCCGACGGCGCCGCAGCCCAGAGTCAGTGCCGGGGGCAGAGAAGTCGTCGCGCCGACGCCGCCCAGCGCCGCCGCCACATTGACCAGCAGCCGGGAGACAGGCTTGCGCAGTGCAAAGGCCCGGATGACTTCCTTGTTCTCGCTGTGGATCGTCATCGTGTGGCCCACACCTTCGTTGTTGAGGATCTCAATGCAGCGCTCACAGGCAGCATGCCAATCGTCCTCGACGTAGAACGCCAGGATCGGGCAGAGCTTTTCCCGGGAATAGGGGTTTTTCTTGCCGACCGTCGTCTGCTCCGAGATCAGCACGCGGGTGCCCGCCGGGATGGAAATGCCAGCCATATCCGCGATGCGCGCCGCGCTCTTGCCGACGATGGCAGGGTTCATCGTGCCGTTGGCCCGGAGAATAAACTTGGAGACCTTCTCCGACTCCTCCGCGTTCATGAAATAGCCGCCCTGCCGGGTCAACTCTGCCATCACAGCATCCTTGCTGCACCGCTCGACGACGACGCTCTGCTCCGATGCGCAGATCGTGCCGTTGTCAAACGTCTTGCTGTCGAAGATGCGCTTGACGGCCAGGGGGATATTGGCAGATTTTTCAATAAAGGCCGGGCCGTTGCCGGGGCCGACGCCCAGAGCCGGGTTGCCGGAAGAGTATGCCGCCCGGACCATCGCCTCGCCGCCGGTGGCCAGGATGATGCCGATCCGGCGGTCCTTCAGCAACGCGCTCGTCCCTTCCATGGAGGGGATGGTGATGCACTGCACCAGGTTCTCCGGCGCACCTGCCCGGCGGGCAGCGTCCTTGACGATCTCCACCGTGCGCAGAATGCTCTTCTTCGCATTGGGGTGGGGGCTGATGACGATGGCATTGCCCGCCTTCAGGGAGATGATGCTCTTATACAGGACCGTCGAGGTCGGGTTCGTCGAGGGGATCAGCGCCGCCACGACGCCCATGGGAACGGCCACTTCAAAAATGCCCGCTGCCGGGTCATCCCGGATGATGCCGACGGTCTTCATATCTTTAATGGAGTCGTAGGTCATGGTGCTGCCCAGCAGATTCTTGAGGATCTTATCCTGCCAGACGCCGAAGCCCGTCTCCTCAACCGCCATTTTGGCCAGCTCTTCGGCATGGGCCGCGCCGGCCTTGGCGATCTCTTCTACAATGTGATCCACCTGCGCCTGGGTAAACGAGGCGTAGGCTTCCTGCGCTTTTTTCGCATTGGTGATCAGGTTTCTGACTTCCTGAATTGATTGTAAGTCTCTGTCGAATTCCATATGTAATGAACCTCCGCAAAAATGCGTTTGTCCCGGGGCCGCCTGGGGCAGCCCCGGTATGCGATATCGTCGCGCCGCCGCCCGGAATCGGGCTTAGTCCGAAAACGGCGCGAAGGTCTGCTCCCCGTGGCTGGTGTAGCTGTCGATGATCCCGCAGATCGTCTGATCGGCGATGCAGACTTTGTCGTTCAGCAGCATGTTTGCCGCGCCGCCGTCGATATTGACCAAGACAATATCGCCGACCCCGGCATCCACGCAGTCAAACACGATTTGGCGGGTGCCGTCCGGCTGGCGGGTATCCGGGTCCAGATATTCGACCAGCATCAACTTATAGCCAGTATAACACGGATCCTTGACAGTGGAGACGACATTCCCCACCACACGTGCCAAGCGCACCGGCGGCACCCCCTTTCTTAGAGCTCTTCGTTATAGGTGTCGATAAAACCGACAATGGCGGCATCGGCCGGCAGCAGGTCCTGCCGGAAGATCCGGGCGGCCTCTTTGGAGCCGATGAGATAGACCTCATCGCCATAGCCCGCCTGGCGTGTGTGGTCGGCGGCTACGATCAGCCCCTTTTCCACACCGTTTTCGATCTTCCGGACGACCAGCAGCGGGACCCCTTCCAGATGGGATTCCTTGACCGTCGCGACGACCGTGCCGGCCACGATGCCCCGGTACATTACGCCTGCGCCTCGATGCTGGGCAGGATGAATTCAACATCGCTATGCGGACGCGGAATGACATGCACGCCATACAGCTCACCCACACGCTTGGCTGCCGCCGCGCCTGCGTCGACTGCCGCCTTGACCGCGCCGACATCGCCGCGGACCATCACGGTCACAAGACCGCTGCCAATCTGCTGCTTGCCGATCAGATGTACGTTTGCCGCCTTGACCATGGAGTCAGCTGCTTCGATGGCCCCGATCAGGCCTCTGGTCTCTACCATTCCGAGTGCTTCTTTCATAATTGGTTCCTCCTAAAAACAACGTGTATGGATTGACAAATGAATGGGGGGATCGCCTCAGCCGATGGCCTTCAGCATATCCGGATGCGGCGAGGGGATGACGCAGCTGCGGGCCATCAGGCCCTGCGTTTCCTCCAACGCCTCTGCAGCGCGGATGGACGCCTCAACAGCGGCCACCTCGCCCGTCAGCAAAACAAAGGACTTGCCGCCCAAGCCCCGGCCCAGCCGGACCTCCAGCAGCGTGACGTCCGCCGCCTTGGCCGCGGCATCGGCCGCGTGAATGGCAGCGCACAGGGAGTAGCACTCCATAATGCCCAAGGCATTGAGCTGCTCCACGGACGTGCAGGCGCAAATCGCCGGGGCGACCTGCGGATCCACATTGGGAATCACCAGGCTGTCAACGAGATAGCTCTCATTGTCCGCCTTCCCGGCTTCGACCGCCGAGCGGACTGCCGCCACGTCACCGGTGACGACGATATAGTATTTCCCGGCGCAGACACAGCCCGCGCTGACCAGCTCTACGTCCGCCGCTTTCAGCATTGCGTCGCAGGCGAACATCCCGGTGGGAATGCTCATAAATTCGTTCATGCCAATTGCGCTCATGGTGTCACTTCCTTATCTCAATGTAATCCGCCGTGACCGCCGTCACGACGCCGTCGATCGAAGCGTGAATTCTTGCGCCGAGGCCTGTCGGCTCGGAGATCAGCTGCCCGCAGGTGACCCGGTCGCCTTCCTGGACGACGGGCTTGTTGGGCGCGCCGATGTGCATTTTCAGCGGGATACGCACCGCGTCCGCCGTGATGGCCGGGCCCATGGGCGCGTCACCGTCAAATTGCTTCAGGTCCAGCCGCAGGAGCATCCGCTCCGTCGGCACCCGTTTATTCTCAATGCCGCCATCCGGGGCGTATTTGACTTCTTTGCGCGGCTTGATGCCCTGGCGCTGCAGGCGGCCTTTGGCCTGCTGCATCGCAACAGAGGGCTTCAGACCGAAGTTGCAGGCGTAATACGTGCAGATGCCGCAGTCGCAGCAGCTGAAGATACCGTTGTGATCGCCCAGCAGCGCATCATTGCCCGATGCCAGCGCCCGCATCGCCTTGTGGGGCTCCACATGCAGACCCATGGCATTCCGGGGACACATCTGCGTGCACATGGAGCACTGGCAGCAGACCGCTCTGGCAAGCACCTGGTCCCGGGCGGGGCTCGGTGTCTTTTTCTGCAGCAGCGGGTGGCCCTTCGGAATGGCAAGCAGGCCGCCGGTCGTTTTCGTCACAGGCTGGGAAAGATCGTCCGTCAGCTTGCCCATCAGGGGGCCGCCGACGATAAACTGGCAGTCGCAGGTCGTGCCGCCCGCCGCCTCCAGCAGCAGGGCCAGCGGCGCGCCGATGGGTGCTTCCACTGTGATCGGGTGCGCCACCGCACCGGCGATCGTCACCAGCTTGTGGGTCACCGGCTTGCCCTGCAGGGCGTTATGAATATTGAGGACGGTGCTGACATTGCTGACCACACAGCCCACATCCAGCGGGATGCCGCCGGTGGGAACCGTCTTGCCCGTAATGCAGTAGACCAGGTTCTGCTCGTCGCCCGCCGGATAGAACGATTCGGAGAGATAGACCTCCACGCCCGTCCCGGCAGCGGCGTCGGAAATGGCCTTGGCCGCCTCGTGATAATGCCGTTTCAGCGCAATGGTCGCCCTTGCAGCACCCAGATGCTGCTGGATGGCCTGGACCGTCTCGACGATCTCCGGCGCATGGCGCTCCATCGTATGCCGGTCCGTCCGCAGCAGCGGCTCGCACTCGATGCCGTTGACGATAAAATGCTCTGCCTGACACTTCAGCTTCACATGGGTCGGAAACCCTGCGCCGCCAGCACCGACGACGCCTGCCGCGCTGATTTTCTCAATTAGTTCCATTGTCTGCACCACCGTCTTTGGTAAAAATTCTCTTGTGATGGATATCAATGTGGTCGATGATCGCGATAATGGCGTTGTCCGCCGGCTTGCCGTCTGTCAGCGTAGTCTGTCGGGAGGACGAACCGCTGACGATCATGACGATCTCCCCCTCGCCCGCGCCGACGGTGTCGATGCTGACGATGGGCGCACCCTTTTCCTGGAACGTATCCAGGTCAATGGGCTTGACGATCAAAAGCTTCAGCCCGTCCAGCTTTTCGGACTTGCTGGTGCTGACCACGTTGCCGATTACTCTTGCTATCTGCATAAAGCCTCCTATACCCGACGGATCTGCAGCCCGGTCGCCGCCGAGCGGTCCGCCGCAGCCGGGGTGATGATCGCCCGCTGGGTACACAGCAGCTCCGCCTGATTGGCGCGGATGGCGTCATTCACATCCTGCTCTGTCACCAGGTCCAGCACTGCGGGCGCCGGGACGGCCGATGCCGCCGCCGCAAAAGATGCCGCTGCCGCCTGGGCAATCGCCGGGACCGACGGCGCTGCTTGGGCTGCAGGCGCTGCCGGGGCCGAACAGGCCGCCGTATCTGCCACCAGCTCTACATAAGCGCCGTTGGAGAGCAGCGCGCTGTTGGCTTCGTCCGTATCAATGTGCATCTCCAAATCGTGCCCCTTCCCGGCGCGGATGATAACATCGCCCCAGACACAAGGCCGTGCCGACTGGATGCGCACCGAGACCCGGTCGCCGTCATGCAGGCCGTAGGCCTCCGCCTGGTCCGCAGCCATATGGATATGCCGCGCCGCGACAATCACGCCCTGGGAAAGCTCCAATTCGCCAGCCGGGCCGATGAGCTTGCACCCCGGCGAGCCCGCCAGATTGCCGGACATGCGCACCGGCGCTTTGATACCCAGCTTCATGGCGTCCGTCATCGCAAGCTCCACCTGGGTCGCGCTGCGGACCGGGCCAAGGACCCGGACCCGTTCCAGCTTCCCCTTGGGGCCGACAACGGTCACCTGCTCCTCCGCGGCAAACTGGCCGGGCTGGCTCAGCTCCTTTTTCGGCTGCAGCGCATGGCCGCTGCCGAAGAGCACCTGCAGGTCCGCCTGGGACAGATGTACGTGCCGCGCGGAGATGCCCACAGGCACAAATCGCACCGCTTGCCGGGCCAAAGCCGTCAGCACGCAGTTACGGATCATCAATTCTTGTTTTTCCAATCATTCCACCTACTTTCCATGGGATTCGGCGCTGCCTGGGCTTATTCTGCACAGGCAGAAAATACAGGTGCGGCCACACCGGTATTCGATTCATTTTTATTTATATAACCTTAGCACATTTTTTCCCGTTTGTAAATCCTTTCTCCCGGGTTTTTCCTAGGGATTCGCGCTTCTTTTTTTGCCCCGGCGTGAATTTTGCTTGCGGCGGGGCACGATTCGTGTTACGATGGCCGAAAGAAAGGAGCGATACGCTATGCTAAAAGGAATCGCGGCCTGCATCAGCCCCGCGCTCTTGCAGGTCCTCAGTGAGATGGGCTGCGGAGATACATTGGTCCTGGCCGGGGCAAATTTCCCGGCAGCTGCCTGCGCCAAGGAGACGATTCTCCTCCGGGCCGACGGCGTCGGAACACTGCCGCTGCTGGAGGGGATCCTCAAGCTGCTGCCGCTGGATGAAAACGTCCCGAACCCAGTGCAGCTGGTCGAACGGACAAGCGCCGACAGCGATCTGCCCATCCCCCTCTGGGAGGATTACAAGGCCGTCGTCGCCAAATACGACGCCCGGGGCGACGCCGCCATCGACTGGACCGACCGCTATAAATTCTATACCATGGCCACCCGGGCCTATGCCGTCGTCGCCACCGGGGAGCTTGCCCCCTACGCCAGCATTCTGCTGCAAAAGGGCGACATCACCCCTGAGATGCTGTAAAATATGGGGCCATCCCACGCATCCGGGCGTGCTTTTGCGGCGCTTCAAAAAGCAGGATGGGCTTGCTGCAATTTTGACGCAGCAAGCCCTTCGCTTTTATTTATTTCCCGCTCTGGCGATTTTTCATGACCTGGCGCATCCGGACGGAGTGGTCCAGGATCTGCTTGCGCATCCGCAGATTCTGCGGCGTGACCTCCAGCAGCTCATCGTCTGCCAGATATTCCAGGCACTGCTCCAGAGAGAGCACCCGCGGCGGCACCAGCCGCACGGCCTCATCGCTGCCCGCTGCCCGCATATTCGTCAGCTGCTTTTTCTTGCAGACATTGACAGCCATATCCTCGTTGCGGTTGCAGGAGCCGACGATCATCCCGGCGTAGACCGGGGTACCGGGGGAGATAAACATCGCGCCGCGATCCTGCACGCCGCCGATGCCGTAGGCCGTCGCCTCGCCCGTCTCAAAAGCGATGAGAGAGCCGGTGCTCCGGCGGGCGATCTCGCCCTTCATGGGGCAATAGGAATCCAGCACGGAGGACATAATGCCCTCGCCCCGGGTATCCGTCAAAAATTCATTGCGATAGCCGAACAGGCCCCGGGAGGGGACCAGGAATTCCAGCCGGTAGCGGCTGCCCACCGGCGTCATGGAGACAAGGTCACCCTTGCGCTGGCCGATCTTTTCGATGACCGCGCCCATGGATGCCTCCGGAACGTCCGCGACCATCCGCTCGACCGGCTCGCAGCGCACGCCGTCGATGACCTTCGTCAGCACACGGGGCGTCGAAACCTGGAATTCGTAGCCTTCCCGGCGCATCGTCTCGATCAGGATGGAAAGATGCATCTCGCCGCGACCTGCGACATTGAACGCATCCGTCCCCTGCTCTGTCACATGCAGGGAGACGTCCTTCAAAAGCTCCCGATCCAGCCGGTCGCGCAGATTACGGGAGGTAACATACTTGCCCTCCCGGCCGGCAAACGGGCTGTCGTTGATGGAGAATGTCATCTCGATCGTCGGATCGGAGATCTTGACGAACGGCAGCGGCTCCGCTTCCCCGGGGGCGCAGATCGTGCGGCCGATGGTCAGGTCCGAAATGCCGGAAAACGCGACGATCTCCCCGGCGGAGGCTTCCTGCACCGGCGTACGGTTCAGGCCCTCAAACGTATACAGCGCAACGATCTTGCCCTTTTCCATCATTTCCGGATCGTGATAGTCGCAGATGGTGATCTCCTGATTTTGGCGGATCGTGCCCCGCTCAATGCGGCCGATGCCGATCCGGCCGACATATTCGTTATAGTCAATGGACGAGACCAGCATCTGCAGCGGCGCATCGCAGTCGCCGGTGGGCGCCGGGATATAATTGACGATCGTCTCAAACAGCGGCGTCAGGTCGATGCCAATGTCCGTCGGGCCGTAAGACGCGATGCCCTGGCGGGCGGAACAGAACAGCGTCGGGGAGTCGAATTGCTCCTCCGTGGCGTCCAGATCCAGCAGCAGCTCCAGGACCTCGTCCATGACCTCTTCAACGCGGGCATCCAGCCGGTCGATCTTATTGACGACGACGATGACCTTGTGCCCCAGCTCCAGCGCCTTCTGCAGCACGAACCGGGTCTGCGGCATGGGGCCCTCGGCGGCGTCTACCAGCAGCAAAACGCCGTTGACCATCTTTAAAATTCGCTCAACCTCGCCGCCAAAGTCCGCGTGGCCCGGGGTATCGACGATATTGATCTTATAGTCCTTATAGCGGACGGAGGTATTCTTCGCCAGGATCGTGATGCCGCGCTCCCGCTCCAGATCGCCGGAGTCCATGACCCGATCGACCACGGCCTGGTTTTCGCGGTAAATACCGCCCTGCTTGAGCATCTCATCGACCAGGGTCGTCTTGCCGTGGTCAACGTGGGCGATGATCGCGATGTTTCTGATTTTATCTTGCTGCGCCATATGGTGCGCTCCCTTCTTTCAGCCAGTCTATCAAATTAGAAATATAGCATATTTGCCGGAAAACTGCAAGATTTTCTTTGCAATTATTCCGCGCCGGGCGAAAAATACTTTGAATTTTACAAATTGTTCACGCATACAGCCCCGGCATGTATATAATATAGGTATTGTACCGTAGAAAGAGATACCACGGAAAGGGATGGAAATCATGGCAAAAACGATTCTCATCGTCGAGGACGATTTTAATATTGCCGATCTGCTGCGGCTTTATTTGGAAAAGGACGGCTACACCGTCCACATGGCGCCCGACGGCGGCAAAGGCGTGGAGCTGTTCCGGCAGGTCAAGCCAGACCTGGTCCTGCTGGACCTGATGCTTCCGGTGCTGGACGGCTGGGGCGTGCTGCGCAGCATCCGCGCCGAGTCCGACTGCCCGGTCATTATGCTCACCGCCAAGGGCGAGACGGCGGACAAGGTCTCCGGCCTGAAAATGGGCGCGGACGACTATATCACCAAGCCGTTTGAAGCCAAGGAGGTCCTGGCCCGGATCGAAGCTGTGCTGCGCCGCAGCGGCGTCGAGGTGGAGCAAAAATCCCACCGACTGACCTTTGACAAGCTTATCATCGACATGGACGCCTTTGAGCTGACAGTCGACGGCAAGAAGATCGACACGCCCCCCAAGGAGATGGAGCTTTTGTACCATCTGGCCTCCGCGCCGAACCGGGTCTACACCCGCAATCAGCTGCTCGATGAGGTCTGGGGCTTTGACTACTTCGGCGACTCCCGCACCGTGGACGTACATATCAAGCGTCTGCGGGAGAAGCTGGAGGGCGTCTCGGACCAATGGTGCCTGAAGACGGTCTGGGGCGTCGGCTATAAGTTTGAGGTCGTGCAGAAATGAAAACCATGTTTGGCCGCCAATTTTTGCTGACCGCCGCCTGCATCCTGTGCAGCATTTTGATCTTAGGCGCCAGCTTCCGGGTCTTTATTCAAAAATACGTGCAGTCAGAGAGCCAAAAATCCCTCTACCAAAGCGCGGAAGCCGTGGCAGAGCTTGCCTCGGCGTATGAATCCATCGGGGACCTGGAAAACAACTGGGAGTTTCACATCAACCTCTCCTTCGCCGCCGAAGCCGCGGGGACGGACACCGTCATCTGCGACGAGACCGGCGTGGTTATTCTCTGTTCCTGCAGTGAATTTCGCTGCGAGCACCTGGGGCTACAGGTGCCCCAGGCCTTTGTCGAGCAGGTGATCCAAGAGGGCAAAACGGCGGACGCTGGGATCCTCCAGGGGCTGTATGACGACAGCCGCTCTGTCGTCTCCATCCCCATTATCAGCCAGTCTGACGGCGTGGCCAGCGGCATTGTCATCGCCTCGACCGGGCAGACCCAGGTCGTCGGCGTGATCCGCCAGATGACGGATATTTTCCTGATGACCGGCGCTGTCGTCCTGCTGCTGGCTGTCATCGCCTGCTCCGCGCTGATGCGGCGGACGAGTCAGCCACTGAAGGACCTGGCTGGCGCTGCCCGGCGCTTCGGGCACGGCGATCTGGACGCCCGGGTCGAGCTGGATGAAAATAACCCAGCGGAGATCGAGGAGCTGGCCGTCGCCTTTAACAACATGGCCGACTCCCTGGAAAAATCCGAGCAGCAGCGCAAAGAATTCGTCGCCAATGTCAGCCACGAGCTCAAAACGCCGATGACGACCATCGCCGGGTTTATGGACGGTATGCTGGACGGCACGATCCCGCCGGAGCAGCACCGCCATTACATGCAGATCGTCTCCGACGAAGTCCGCCGCCTTTCCCGGATGGTCCGGGGGATGCTGGATATCTCCCGCCTGCAGGATCAGACGATCCCGGAGGAGAAAAAGACTATCTTCGACCTCTGCGAGGCCGCGGGGCAGGTGCTGGTCTCCTTTGAGCAGAAGATCACCCAGAAGCAGCTGGACGTGCAGGTGGATATGCCGGACGAGGCGACTTACACCTTGGCCGACGCCGATTCCATCACCCAGGTCATCTACAACCTGGTGGACAATGCCGTCAAATTCTGCCAGCAGGGCGGCACCCTGGGGCTCAAGATCCAGCCGGAGGATAAGAAAATCTTTGTCAGCGTCTCCAACACCGGCCTGACCATTCCGGAAAACGAGCTGTCGCGGATCTTCGACCGCTTCCATAAAACAGACAAAAGCCGCAGTGTCGACCGTGACGGTGTCGGGCTCGGGCTTTATATCGTAAAAACCATTATCTGCTCCCACGGGGAGGACATCAGTGTGACCAGCCGCGATGGGCTGACCGTCTTCACCTTCTCCCTGCCGGTGGTCGTCAACTGACCGCTGGGCAGCAGCAAAAGCGAGGCATTTTTGTATGAGTTGGGATGAATTGAAACACAATGCGGCTCCACCGCAGCCGGACGCGCCTTCCGATGCGCCTTCAGCAGAGGACCCTTCCGAGCGCAGCGCCCAGGACTCGGTCTTCGGCTATTACTGCACCGGCACGGTCAAGCCCGCGGCGCATCAGCGGCAGGGGCTTTTTGTCCTGCTGGCGCTGCTGATGATCCTGCTGTGCGCGGTGCTCTCGCTTTTGATGAACCTCCGGGTGCAGATTAAACGTGATGACGGTCAGATCGTCCTGCAGATCGGCAACGGAGAGAAAAAATCGACCGGCTCCGCCGCGGACGACAGTCCGGATGAGACCCAGAGCGCCCTGGCCGTCCCGGCCCCGGCTGCCACTGGCGCGGACAGCGGCGTCAGCCTGCAGATCAGCGGCGCGGACGACGCCCAGGCGCTAACCCTGCAGCAGATCTATGCCAAGGTCATCCCCAGCGTCGTCTCCATCACCAGCCAGACCTCCAGCGGTGAGGTCACCGGCACAGGCATCATCATGACCGCCGATGGGTATATTATTACAAACTGCCACGTCATCGAAGGCGGCGACACGCCGCAGGTCCTGCTGCAGGACGATGACAGCTACCAGGCCGCCGTCATCGGCAGCGACGAGACCAGCGACCTGGCCGTCCTGAAAATCGACGCCGACGGCTTAACCCCGGCGGAATTTGGTGATTCTGACGCGCTGCAGGTCGGCGACGCTGTTGTCGCCATCGGCGACCCTTTGGGCGCCCAGCTCCGGGGCACGATGACCGACGGCATCATCTCCGCTATCAACCGGGACCTGGCCTTTGACGGCCGCACCATGACCCTGCTGCAGACGAACGCCGCGCTGAATTCCGGCAACTCCGGCGGCCCGCTCATCAATATGCAGGGGCAGGTCATCGGCATCAATACCATGAAGCTCTCCGCCGCTTATTCCTCCACGACAGTCGAGGGGCTGGGCTTTGCGATCCCCATCTCGACGGCCAAGAGCATCGTCGATGAGCTGCTCTCCAGCGGCTATGTCGCCGGGCGGCCCGCCATCGGCATCACCGGCGAGACCGTCCCGGTGACGGCGCGGGCGTATTACCGGCTGCCCGCCGGCGTCTATATCCGCAGCATCGACAAAACCTCTAACGCCTATGCCCGCGGCCTACGGCCCGGCGATATTATCACCGCCATCAACGGCACGAGCATCACCTCGATGGACGATCTCAACGCAGTCAAAAACCAGTGCCAGGCGGGTGATACCGCCCAGCTGCGCATTTACCGCAGCGGCGTTGCCTATGAGCTGGATGTCGTTTTAATGGACGCCGCGGGCAAGACCCAGTAAGCCCCCTGCCCGTCTGCCGCGCCGCCGCAAAGCGCAGAAGGCCCGCGGCAGCCGTGTAAGCTTGCCGCAGGCCTCCCCGTTTTTGCCAGGCACCCAGAGACTAGATTGCCAGACGCTTTATTGCCGGACACAATCTACGATCGCCAGCACAATCCCGGCCAGGCAGTAGACGCCAATGAGCCAGCAGAGGATCCGAACGACCCAGCCAACGACCGGCAGCCAACCGATGACCCAGCGCAGCACCCCGGCCACCCCGCAGATGACCAGATACAGCACGATCGTCACGATCAGCGCCCCGGTATCGCCCGGGCAGATCCTGCGGTTGAGCGGGAAATATGCGCGAACATTCATAACAAGCACCTCCCAGCGGCCATGCTGCCGCACGATTTGTCACTTCAATTGTTATCATAGCACGCCGGGCGGAAACTTGCAATCCAGAAAAATATTGCAAGATCTTCAATTTTGTGGTAAATTGGAATCAGTATTGCAACCCTGCCTTGTGCAGGGTCGGCAGCAGCTTCTTGGCAAGCAGGCTCGCCACAATGGCTTTCAGCACATCCCAGGGC
>CAUBQU010000007.1 GCA_958438185.1 uncultured Oscillospiraceae bacterium | reverse complement strand
TGCAAGCGCTGCCCTGTTTGGCAGGCGCCAGGTTTAACTTTCGTTTAAACCTGCGCGGGAAATTTATGCTATGCTATGCTATGCTAAAATGATTGCAGAACCCCGGCCGTGCAAAACGCGGGCGGGACCCCCGGGAGGTCTTGGCTATGACGATCAAAAAACGGCTGGCGCGGTCGAATATCGCGATGTTTGTGATCCCCGTCCTGGCGGCGGCGGTGCTGCTGCTCATCGGCGTCGGCCTGGCGCTTTTTCTGCTAAAGCATGTCTATCTCCCCCGCCTCGGTCTCAGTATGCACGATCTGCGCCAGGCGGGCGAGCAGTTTGAGCAGGTGCTCTCCGGCGCGTCGACGATTTTTGGCATTTATGCCGGTACCGTCATCGCCGCACTGCTGCTGGCCATCGGGCTGACGAATTTCTGCCTGACCCGCAGTCTGTTTCGCCACATTGCCCAGCCGCTGGATACACTGACCGCCGGTGTCGCCCACATCCGCGACGGCGATCTGGACACGCCCATCTCTTATGGCGCGGCGGACGAATTCAAAGCCGCCTGCGACGCGCTGGACGAAATGGCAGCCCGGCTGAAGGCATCGTTGGAGGAGCAGCAGGCAGCCCAGCAGCAAAAGCAGGAGCTGATCGCCGGGATGTCCCACGACTTAAAAAGCCCGCTCACCTCGATCCGGGCCTACACGGAAGCGCTGCTGGATGGCGTCGCCCCGGATGAGGCGGCCCGGCAGCGGTATCTGCGCACCATCTACGCCAAGGAGACGGAGATCGAAGCCATGGTGAACCGGCTCTTCGCCTTCGCCAAGATGGAAGCCAGCCGCGACCCGGTCCAGCTTATCCCCCTGCCGCTGAAAAATAAGGAATATGAATTGCTGCTGTTTCTCATGCGGCACCCGGGGCAGGTCTTCAGCCGGGAGGACCTCTATGAGCTGATCTGGAGCCTGGAGTCCATGGGAGATAATATGACCGTAGCGGTGCATGTCAACCGTCTGCGGGAAAAGATCGAGGACGATTCCGCCCTCCCCCAGCTGCTGCAAACCGTCTGGGGCGTGGGCTATCGTCTGTGCAAGGGAGGGTAACGGAGCATGTGGATCTTCTATGCGTTCGGCTCGGCGTTCTTCGCCGGGGTGACGGCGATTTTGGCAAAGTGCGGCATCCGCAAGACGGATTCCACCGTCGCCACGGCCATCCGGACCGTCGTCGTACTGCTATTTGCCTGAGGGGATGGTCTTCCTCGTCGGCTCCCAGGGGAGCCTGGCGGCGCTCCACGGCAGGACGCTGCTGTTTCTCATCCTCTCCGGCCTTGCCAGCGGTGCAAGCTGGCTGTGCTATTATAGGGCGCTGCAGCTGGGCCCCGCCAGCGTGGTCGTCCCCATCGACAAGTTGAGCATTTTGGTGACCGTCCTGTTCTCCTACGTCGTATTCCACGAACGGCTGACCAAAAAATCCGCCCTCGGCCTGGCCCTTCTCACCGCCGGGACGCTTTTGATGCTGGTTTAAACTCTGTTTAACAACCGTTTATCCCATGTTTTAAGGGTTCTCTTACAATGGCATTGTCCATTGGAAGAGAACCCTTTTTCTATCCTGGAACCACCAGCACAGCCCCATCTTGCACAAACAGGAGGCATGCTTTATGAAAATTTTGGTCACCAGCGACTGGTGCCTGTCCCACTTCGCGAAGGTGCCTGCGGCGTGAACAAGTATCGCACTCTTGCCACAAATACCCTGCTGCTCAGCATCGGGACCTTTGGCTCCAAGCTGCTGGTGTTTTTCATGGTCCGCTTTTACACCGGCTATCTCTCCCCCGCGGCATACGGGACCGCTGACCTCATCACCCAGACCGGGGATCTGCTGCTCCCAATCGTATCGCTGGATATTACCGACGCAGTCTTCCGTTTTTCCGCCGATTGCCAGCAGGACCGAGCAGATATCTTCACCGTCGGGCTGCGCACCATCACCTGCGGCGCCCGGCGGCTGCTGCCCTTTCCCTTCTCCGGCCGGGTCTTGGCGCTGAATACCGGCATACTTCTGGCGCAAGCCGCATTTTTACTCTTCCGCTGGCCCGGCTGGCGCTGAGCGCAGCTTGGCGGAATCGCAATTCTATTTCTGCAGGGGCTTCCTCCACTGGCAGCTACTGCACAGGTCATTTTTCACAGAAAGCAGGTGCTACAATGATTTCAACAGCATTCCACGGGTTTTGTATGGCGCTGGCCGACAGCGTCCCCGGGGTCTCCGGCGGGACGGTTGCCTATATCCTCGGCTTTTATAAGCGCTTTCTTGACGCGCTGCACGATCTTTTCCGAAGCCGCAGACCGGCGCAGCGGGCCGCCTTGGGGTATCTCCTGCGGCTGGGGGTCGGCTGGGACATCGGGATGGCAGCCTGCGCCTGCCTTTTGACCCGCCTGTTTTCCGCGCACATTTATTTTATGAGCTCTCTGTTTCTGGGCCTGACGGTCAGCGCGGTGCCGTTCGTCATCCTTGAGGAGCGGGACGCGCTGCGCCAGCCGCTGCACCACGCCTGGTTTGCGCTGCTGGGGGCCGCCATCGTCATCGGCCTGACGCTGCTGCGCTCCGGCGCGGGCAGCATCGGCAGTGTGGATTATAGCCACCTGCAGCCGCTGCAATTTGGCTATCTGTTTCTGGCTGGCGCTGTCGCCATTACGGCGATGGTCCTGCCGGGCGTCTCCGGCTCCTCGATTCTGCTGATCGCGGGGATGCATCTGTCCACCGTACAGGTGATCCGCGCGGTCCTGCACCTGCAGCTTTCCGCTGTCCCGGGGCTGTGCGCCCTGGGGCTGGGGATCCTCGCTGGTGTGGCGCTCTCGATCCGGGCCATCCGCGCAGCGCTGCAAAAATTCCGCGGGCCGATGGTCTGGCTGATCCTGGGCCTGATGCTGGGCTCGCTCTACGCCATCGCAAACGGCCCCGCCAGTCTGCCAAAACCGCTGCCGGCACTCACCGCCGCAACGTTCCACCTCCCGGCCTTCCTGCTGGACGCGGCCCTGCTGCTGGCGCTGGAGGCCCTGCGCAAATGCAAAGTCGGGCAGGCAAATCCCGCGCGCCCGCTCCAGAAAAGGAGGAAGCTCTCATGAATCTTGATTGGCAAATTCTGCACGCCATCCAGCAGCATCTCGTCTGCCCATTTCTGGATACCTGGATGCCGCGGATCACCGCCTTGGGAAACGGCGGCCTGATTTGGATCTTAGCCGCACTCGGCCTGCTCTGCACAAAGAAATACCGCAAGCACGGCGCGCTCCTGCTGGGCGGCCTGGCCTTGGGCGTTATCATCGGCAACGGGCTGCTCAAGCACCTTGTCGCCCGCCCCCGGCCTGCTGGCTGGACCAGAGCGTCCCACTTCTCATCGCCAACTCCACGGATTACTCGTTTCCCTCGGGGCACACCCTGGCCTCCGTCATCGGCGCGACCGTCCTGACCGGGGCGGACCGGCGCTTTGGCTATGCCGCCATCCCGCTGGCGGCGCTCATCGCCTTCTCGCGGCTATATCTCTACGTCCACTTCCCCAGCGATATTCTCGGCGCGTTGCTACTGGGCCTAGCATCGGTCTGCTGGCCCTGCGCGGTGGCAGCCGGCCCCTAGCCCGGCTGCCGCACAAACGTGCTACTCCTTGTAAAAAGTAACACGGCGCTTGCCGTGTTACTTTTTTGCCGCAGCGGTGATTTTCTCTTTTCAAACGTACGATTTTGCGGTATGATAGATAAAAAGCGCACCTCTGCTGTTCTTGGCTATCCGGGGCGCTGGGATTTTCTTGGGGAAAGGGAAGCATGATGCACGAAATTCTGACCAAAACCATGACGCCGCCTGCCGATGGGCTCTGTGGCCTGCTGCAGTTGCTGGAAGCCGGGGCGACTGCCCACGCTGACCTCTGGGGCTGCGGCCGCCAGACGATGCTCGACCGCTACCGCTGCGCCTGGATGATCGCCCGCAGCTGGGTGCGGATCCATCGCCCCATCCCCCGCGCACCGCTGACCCTGCGCACCTGGATCCGCCCAGTCAAGCACGGCCTGTCCCGCCGGGAATTTGACCTACTGGAGGGTAACACGCTAATCGCGGAAGCCGTCCAGGCGTGGATCCTGGTAGATTTGCAGACACGCCGCATCCGCACCATGGATGATATCCCGGAGATGCAACGCTTCCCCGCCCAAGCAAGCGGCAAGGACGCGCCGCTGCGCCGCCCGGCAATGCCCCGGGTGCTGGAGTCGCTGGGTGCCGTCACCGTTCAGGCGGCGGACATCGACTGCAATGGGCACCTGAACAACGCCAAATATCCGGACTATGCCCTGTCTGTCCTGCCGCCCCGGCCAGTGCAGCAGCTGGAGATCTCCTACTGCCATGAGTGCTTCGCCGGGCAGACGCTGCAGATCTTCGGCCAGGCCACGGACCAGGAAACCTGGCTGCAGGGCCGCGTCGGCCCCCAGGCCAGCTTTGACCTCCACGCCGTCTTTTTCCCCGGCGAAAAAGAAACGTCCTTGCCAACGCAAGTGCAAAAATAACACCCGGGAAAACAGCAGCGTATCTTGACGCTGTTCCAAAAGAATGATACAATATGCCATGTGCTTTGCCGCTGTGGTGGAATTGGTAGACACAAGGGACTTAAAATCCCTCGCCCCAAAAAGCGTACCGGTTCGAGCCCGGTCAGCGGCACCAGCCCCTGTGGAAGGAAGCTTCCACAGGGGCTTTTTCGCCCAAAAACGCGCCTGCTGTCCGGCTGCAGGCGCGTTTTTGCTAATATTATTCAAGTGATTCCATATGGCTCCGCTCAAAAGAGCTTCGTCCAGTTTTCGTTCGGGCGGGTGCCGGTGTATTCATGGGCGTTGGTCGCTTCGATGATCTCGTAGTAGTACCAGGCCGTGGGGTCATTGTCGGGCCAGACATGGTAGCTCAACAGCGTGCTGCCCTGGCTGACACCGCGGTCCAGGACGCGGTTGATGATCGCCATCGCATCGGCCCGTGTGATGCTGCGGTCAGGCTGGAAGGTGCCGTCGGTATACCCGGAGAGCCAGCCCGCCTGGGTGGCGGTGGCAATGCAGGCATAGGCCCAATGACTGGCCGGGACGTCCGGGAAGCTGCACTGCTCCTGCTGCACGCCGATAAAGCGCACCAGCATCGCGACAAACTCCGCCCGGGTGATGCTGCGGTCACCGCCAAACGTGCCGTCTGGGTAACCGGCGATATAGCCGCCCTTCGTCATCGTCGAGACCGTCTCGTTATACCAGGCGCTGGCGCTGACATCCTGGTACGGATTTTGCGTCGTGTGGATTTCAGCACGCCATTCCTTTGTCAGGAGCTGGTAGAGCATGGTCGCCGTCTCCGCCCGGGTCAGCGCGCCGTTGGGACGGACGGTCCCATCGGGATAGCCGCAGACATAAGCCACGTGGTCCTTCCCATTGAGATCGGGCGGCGCAGCCTTTTCATAATTACGGACCGTCTGGGCCTGCTGCTTTGCGCCGTCCGGGTCATCCCGCAGCAGCGCGGTGCGCTGCACCGGGTAAGCCGTGTCCGGCGTCGCGTAGCCCTCCGGGGCGGCCAGCTCCCGGTAAGTAAGCGTATCTGTCACCGCGATCGCATCGTATTCCGCCTGCGTCAGTGTAAACAGGACATAGCCATCCTGGCCAGATGTCGCGGATGCGATCTGTTTTTCGTTGCAAAACAGGCCAAATTCTGCGCCCGCCAACGGGTCGCCCGTCTGGGCGTCTACCTTGTAGAGCGCCAGCGTGTAGCTGCTGGGAAGCTCCTTCCAGTAGAGCTGCGCCGTATTGGCAAAGCTCTCGCTCCCGATGATCAGCTCCGATCTACGGCCAGGCAAAAAGCTTTCTTCATACTCGGGTTCCTCGTTTGTCTGGCTGTTGATGGAAATCGGCCCGATCTGGTACAGCTGCAGAGTACCGGCGACAGACGCCGTGACGCGCAGGCTGCGGGGCGTGCGGTTCGTGTCCTCATCGGTCAGCGCGTTTTTCAGCCGCAGGCGAATGCCGGAAAGCTCCAGCGTATCGCTCGGTGTCGTTTTGATCTCGGCGCCCGTGTTTTTGACGCGCAAGTAGATGGTGATCTCATACTCACCCGTCTCCTTCCGCAGCCCAAGCTCGACGGCGCTTTCCGGATGCCCGGCCTCCCATTCGTCCAGTTCAAACCAGGCATGCTCCAGCTTGAGCGCGGCAAAGTCCGCTTCTGTCAGCTCGGCAAAATCGTCCGGGCTGCAGCGCAGCTGCAGGCGGAAGATGGAGCCGTCAATATAACGGCTGGACTTTTCCTTCAGTGCAGCCCAGAGGGTCTGGCCCTCCCGCAGCGTGAGACCATCGAGGTTATTCTTGCCGCTCTCCGTCAGCGTCAGGGCGTTCAGGTCGACGGACATCCGGTAGTTGACCTCCGGCTGCTGGGCCGTCGCTTTATGGGCAGCGGTATCGTCACCATCCCAGTCCGCCGCGTCCGACTGGGCGATCTGATGCTGGAGCGTCACGCCCTTGGCCTGGACATCGAGAGCCGATTTTTTATAAGTATTGACCACATCGACCTGGGTCACGCCGTCACGCAGGATCAAGTCGACCTCCGGCTTGCCTGCTTCGCTGCTCCAGACGATAGGCGTCTGGCTCCCGTTTACATAATACTCGACCTTTTCCAGCTCATAGTCGCCGATATACGCGATGTTGTAAAACTCCTCGCCCAGGGCCAGGTCTGTCCCAGGGACGAGATAGGCACCCTGGGGATTCTGCGTCTCACCGCGCCAGAACGGGGTGGGAGATGTCAGATCCCGGTAGGCCTCGATCGAACCGTCTCGCGCTGCCTGGCCGTTGAGCAGGAAGGAATAATATCTTGGCAGATCCATAACCTCCGGCGCGTCATCCGGCAGGACGATACGATTGGTAACTACCAGGGTCGCCGCCTTGGCCCAGATGGCGTACAGGGTAATGTCCCCGTCGATCGCCTCTGCCAGGACATCCCCCTCCTGGTAGCTCTTGCCGCTGCCGTCGGCAACCGTGTTCCATTCTTTGAAGACGAAACCGCTCTTTGTGCTGAAGAGCAGCCCCCGGTACCAGACCGTACAGTTATTGCCGACGGACGGCATGACCTTGGCCTGCTCGCCCGCCGTGTAGGCAAGATACAGGGGCACAGGGTCTAACACATCCAAATACAAATGCGCCGGGTCATTGGGCTCGTACGTGACCGTGCACGGCCCTGCATCTGCCGCCAGAGCCGCTGCCGGAAACAGCGCCAGCACCAGGCAGAGCGTCAGCAGCAGGGCCACAAGGGTTCTTCCTCGGTGTTTCATGGTTCTGACCTCGCTTTCTGCGTCATTTCTCGCACGCTCATTATACAGCAAAAGGCCCCGGAAAACCGGAGCCTTGCAGAAATGTAAGCGGGAACGTTATTCGTAGCGCGGCGAGATATAGCGATTCTCGGAATCCGGCTGGGGCCGCATGTGGATCCCGGAGACAACGCCCATGGCAAGATACATCGTGACCAAGGAGCTGCCGCCATAGCTGATAAAGGGCAGCGTCAGGCCGATGACCGGAAAAGAGCCGATGCACATGCCGACATTGATCGCCACCTGGAAGACCAGCATCGCCGCAATGCCGATGCAGATCAGGCGGTTCATATAGTTTTTCGTCTTCAGCCCCACATAGACGCAGCGGACGATGATCGCCGTCAGCAGCAGCAGGGTAAACAGTGCCCCCAGCATCCCCAGCTCCTCGCCGATGGCGGAGAAGATGAAGTCCGTATGGTCGTTGGCCAGGCTCCCGGCCTGGGTCCGGGCGCCGTGGAACAGGCCCTGGCCTGTCAGCCCGCCGTTGTTCAGGGAGAGCATACTCTGCTTTGTATGCCAGCGGACCGACGTCCCCTCCGGGTCAATGGTCGGATCAAAAACCATGGCGATGCGGTTTTTCTGATCCTCGCGCATCAGGTATTTCCAGGCCAGCGGAGCTGCCGCGCCGATGGCGGCAAAGCCCGCCAGGAACCACCGCAGCTTGATGCCGCCGACAAAGGCCATCACCAGGAAGATAAAAACATACACCAGCGCAACGCCCGCATCCTTCGACAGCACCAGGATCAGCAGCACGATAAACGCCACCTGGAAGCCCAGCTGCAGGATCGACCGGGGCGCGCTGAGCTTGCGCTGATTGGTCTGCATCGTTTTGGCCAAAATAATAATAAACGGGATCTTGCACAGCTCCGCCGGCTGGATATTGAACGGCAGGAACGGGAAGGAGATCCAACTGCGGTTGCCCGTTGTCCCCTCGATGCCGAAGGGGACCAGCAGCAGCAGGAACAGCACATTGAACAAAAACAGCAGATGCCACCGCTCGGCGAAAATATCCACATCCAACAGCGTGAAGGCGATATAGCACACGATCCCCAGCAGCAGCGCCAAAAGCTGCCGCAGGATATAGCTGCCGCTGCCCATATAATTGGTCGCGCTGGCGATGATGACGATCCCATAGGCCGATGTCACCAGGCACAGGAGTAGCAGCAACAGATCGCCCTTTTGAAAGAATTCCTTGAGCTTTCGCACCAGCTTTTGCATTCTGCACCCCTCCCATCGGCCCGCATCCGGGCGGAAAATCTCTGGTTATTGTACCATTCCCGTCAAACAAAGTAAATATTAGTTTTGCAAAAAGATGGCGAATATGGTATGATGTTCATAAAGCAACCGCCGCGGCTCGTTTTTTGCGCCCCGGCAGGCAAATGGGGGCAGAATTATGGATTATACGACCCACTCGCCCCGGCAGACGGAGCAGCTGGGCCGTGCCTTTGGCGCGCGGCTGCAGCCAGGCGAGCTTGTCGCCTTTTACGGCGGCCTGGGTGCAGGAAAAACGGCGTTCATCCGGGGTCTTGCCGCGGGGCTGGGCATCCAGGAGCCGGTGACGAGCCCGACCTATACGGTCGTCAACGAATATCTCTCCGGCCGGGTGCCGCTGTTCCACTTTGATCTCTACCGCCTGTCCGGTACAGACGATCTGTTCGACATCGGCTGGGAGGACTATCTCCAGCGCGGCGGCGTCTGCGCCGTAGAGTGGAGCGAGAATGCGCCGGAGGCGCTGGAAGGCGCCATCGAAGTCCGGATCGCATCGGGCGCAGAAGACGAAAGCCGAATCATTACAATCACCGGAGGCGAACGCTTTGCAGATCTTAGCGATTGAGACCTCCGCCAAAGCCGCCTCCGCCGCGCTGGTCGCGGATGGCGTGCTCAAAGCGGAGTATTTCCAAAACAGCGGCCAGACCCACAGCCGGACGCTGCTGAAACTGGTGCAGGACATGCTGCAAAACTGCGACACCCCCGTCGCCGCGCTGGACGCCGTTGCCTGCGCCATCGGCCCAGGCAGCTTCACCGGCGTGCGCATCGGGCTGGCTGCAGCCAAGGGCCTGTGCTGGGGCGCAGATCTGCCGCTGTACGGTGTCTCGACCCTTGCCGCCATGGCCTACGGCGCGGGCCAGCCAGACGGGCTCATCTGCCCGGTGATGGACGCCCGGCGCAGCCAGGTCTATACGGCGCTGTTTTGCGCAGAGAGCGGCAAGCTCCGCCGTCTGGCAGAGGACCAGGCCATTGCCCTGGACGATTGGGCTACGCAGCTGCGCGCTTACGCGCAGCCGGTCTGGCTGGTCGGTGATGGCGCGGCATTGGCCGCCGAGGCGTTGGCCGGGGCTGGGCTTTCCCTGTACTTGGCGCCGGAGCATCTGCGCCAGCAGCGGGCTGCCGGGGTCGCCCTAGCCGCTCTGGCAGAGGGCGCCGCGCAGGACGCAGCCTATATCACACCGAATTACTTGCGGCTCCCCCAGGCAGAGCGAGAGCGCCTGGCCCGCATGAAAGATAAAAAGGAGTAAAAAGATGGGTAAGATTTATGTATTGGATCATCCGCTGCTGCAGCATAAGCTGTCGATCCTGCGGAATAAAGACACGGGCGTGAAAGAGTTCCGCGAGATCGTCGGCGAGATCGCGGCACTGATGTGCTACGAAGCCACCCGCAACCTGCCGACGGAGGACGTCGAAGTCGAGACGCCCATCGGCCTGGCTCACACGAAGATCCTCTCCGGCAAGAAAATGGCCATCGTCCCGATCCTGCGGGCAGGCCTCGGCATGGTAGACAGCATCATCGACCTCATTCCCTCGGCTAAGGTCGGTCATGTCGGCCTGTTCCGCGATCCGGAGACCCATGAGCCGGTGAAGTACTACTGCAAGATGCCGCCGGATATTGCGGAACGGCAGGTCTTCGTCGTTGACCCCATGCTGGCCACCGGCGGCAGCGCCAGCGCCACGCTGGATATCCTCAAGAAGGAATACGGCTGCCACAGCATCACGATGCTGAACATCCTGGCCGCCCCCGAGGGCGTCGCCCTGATCCAGAAGGAGCACCCGGATGTCGACGTCTTCGTCGCAGCAGTCGATGAAAAGCTCAACGAAAACGCCTACATCGTCCCCGGCCTCGGCGACGCCGGCGACCGAATCTTTGGCACGAAATAAAAGCAATACATTCTATTTACGCAGCGGCACCTAACTTGGTGCCGCTGCGTTTCTTTCTTGCAAGGTTCTCCCTTCACGCTGTCGGGTGCTCCAGCCATTGTTCCAGTTGGCGGCAGCAGGCTTCGCTGGCTTCGGTGACGCCTTTGAAATCGACGTGGGGATGCATCCGGCGCTCGATGGCGTCGTGCAGGGCCTTGGCCTCCTGCAGCTCGGGCACGGCCTCGGCGAGAAGACGCGTCATCATCTGGCGCAGATAGCCCGCCTGACGGCTGGCCGCAGACGAGACCTGGACCAGGGCATCCAGATCCAGCGGCGTCGTCCCCACCAGATCGCAGGCGAAGTGACTGCTCTGGCGGACGAAGGCCGTCGCCAGCTGGGGCAGGTACAGCTGTGCCGGGCCGCCGTCCGGGTCCAGCGGGCTATAACCGGCGATGACATTTTGCCCCGCATCCAACGCCAGCCGGGCGATCTCCTGCAGATATCTGCCGCTCAAATGGCAGCTGTCCAGCAGCAGATAGATCGTCGCCGCGGACTGGAACATCCCATAGCGGCTGATGCAGCCCGACGGCGTAACGCCGGTGAAAAACAGCCCCCGCAGCGTCCCCTGGCCCCGGCTGCCGCGCAGCAGGGGCGTCAGGAGCATCCCAGCAGCTGCCGTCAGGCGGTCTGCCGCGGCCCGCTGGTCCACCAGCTCCTCCCGCAGGCGGTACAGCGCCTGCGCCGCCTGCAGCGCCTGCCGGACCCGGCGGTAGCACGCCTGGTTTTCCGCCTGCAGCTGCCCCAGCTCCTCCCGCATAGGCGCCAGCGCCGCCGCATCGTAAAAGCGGCCCAGGTCGAGATACACGCCGTCGCTGCCACACAGGGGCGGCTCCGCGGCGTGGGGCGGCGTTGCATCGCAGACCGCCAACCCGGCCTGGCCGATCAGCAGCGTATCCAAAGAATCCGGATCCGAGGAGCACAGGCCCAGCTCACAGTCCGCCTCCAGATCGGCGGCGGTCTTGGCCAAACGGCGCATCAACGTCGACTTACCGCAGCCTGGCCCGCCCTTGAGATAAATGCGCCGCCGGACCCGCGGATCGGCCATCACGGCGGAGAAGCGGTTAAAAAAGCCCTGGGGCGTATTGGCGCCGGGAAAATAGACAATGGACATAGGCAAACCTCCCAAAAAGAACTCATACTATGCTATGCCGCACCGCCGCCCGGGGTGCGGCTTTTCGTTCGTCATGCGATCCTTGGATGGAAAAATCTATAAAGCCGCCGCCTACTGCGCTATCTTATGCGGGACCGGCGCGGTATCCAGGGGGATGCGCCAAAGCATTTTACGCAGTAGACCGGCTTCCCGTAGCACAAAAGCCGAAAAAACGGATACATTGGCATAGGCGACTTTTTGGAAGGAGGCGCAAGCATGTTACAAAACTGCGTGCCGCTGAACGCGCTGCGACCCGGCCAACATGGCACGGTGGCGCTGCTCCAGCTGCAAGGGCCCCTGCTGCAGCGGCTGCTGGACCTCGGACTGACCGAGGACTGCCCCATCTCGTGCCGCCTGCGCGCCCCGACGGGCGACCCATCGGCCTATGGCATCCGGGGCGCTGTCATCGCTCTGCGCAGCGCGGACGCCGCTGGGATCCTGGTACGATTGGAGGGAACACCATGGCCGGACGAAACAGCGCGGCGGATTTCACCGTCGCCCTGATCGGCAACCCCAATGTGGGCAAAAGTACGCTGTTCAACCGCCTGACCGGACTACGCCAGCACACCGGCAACTGGTCCGGCAAAACAGTCGAGCAAGCCGAGGGGTTTTATCCATATAAAGGCAAGCGCTACCGCCTGGTCGACCTGCCAGGGACCTATTCCCTGCGCAGCCGCAGCCGCGACGAGGCGATCACCGCGACCTATCTCCGCCAGCAAACACCGGACTGCGTCCTTGTCATCTGCGACGGCACCTGTCTGGAGCGAAATCTGATCCTGGTGCAGCAGCTGCTGGGGCTGACGACGCGGCTCGTCGTCGCAGTGAATCTCCTGGATGAAGCGGCGCGCCGGGGCATTGCGCTGGACCTGCCCCTGCTGCAGCGGCAGCTGGGCGCACCGGTGGCAGGCATCAGCGCCGGCCATGGCACCGGGCTGCTGCAGCTGCAGGAGCTGGTCCGGCAAGTCTGCCAGGGCTATCTGGCCTCCCCGGGGGATGGCGATGCGGCAGCAGACGCCCGCCAGGAAGCCCGGCGGGCCGGGCAGATCGCCCGCATGGCCGTCCGGCAGACGGCCACGCCGCAGGCAAACCGGTTTGACCGGCTGCTGATGCGCCGAGGCTTTGGCGCGGCGTTCTTGCTTTTTCTCCTGCTGGGGCTGCTTTGGCTGACCATCGCCGGGGCAAACTATCCCACGGCGGCGCTGCAAGCGGGCTTTGACGCCCTGGGCCGGTGTCTGGAGCGGTGGCTCCAGGGCCTGCCGCCGTTTTTCTTCGGCCTACTGACCCAGGGACTTTACGCCACGGCGGCCCGGGTCGTTGCCGTGATGCTGCCGCCGATGGCGATCTTTTTCCCCCTCTTCACGCTGCTGGAGGATGCCGGTCTGCTGCCCCGGGTAGCCTTTTTGCTGGACCGCCCCTTTGCCCGCTGCGGCGGAGAGGGCCGGATGGCGCTGCCAATGTGCATGGGCCTGGGCTGCAACGCTGCCGGGATCACCGGCTGCCGCATCCTGACCCCCGGCCCCGCCCGGACGGCGGCCATCCTCACAAACGCGCTGATCCCCTGCAACGGGCGATTCCCGGCGCTCATTCTGCTGGCCGGAATGCTGCTGAGCGCGGGCGGACTGGACTCTGCGCTGGCGCGGGCCGCCGTTTTGCTGCTGGCCCTGGCCCTGTCCGTCGCGGCGACGCTGCTGCTGTGCCGCTGCATCACAGCCCGCACCGGCAGCGCAGCATCCAGCGGCTTTTTGCTGGAGCTTCCGCCTTATCGCAGGCCCCGGGTCGGGCAGGTACTGGTCCGGGCGGCATTGGACCGGACGCTGCGGGTCCTGGGCCGGGCCGTCTGCATCGCCGCACCGGCGGGCTGCGTGATCTGGCTCCTGGCCCACTGCACCCTGCCCGGCGGCGAGACGCTGCTGCAAGCGGCAGCGGCGTTTCTTGAAGTCCCCGGGCATCTGCTGGGCCTCAGCGGCCCCATTCTGCTGGCATTTTTCCTATCGCTCCCGGCTAATGAGCTGATGCTGCCGCTGTGCCTTTTGATCCTCTGCGGCGGCGGTCTGGACACGGCGCTGCCCGAGACGGCCATGGCCGCTGCCCTTGCCGGGTGCGGCTGGACTTGGAAGACGGCCCTGTGCTGCATGATCTTTTTCCTGTTTCACTGGCCCTGCGGGACCAGCATCGCCACGATCTGGCGAGAGACGCGGCGCTGGCAAACCGTTCTGGCAGCAATCTGCCTGCCGACCGCCCTGGGCGCAGCCCTCTGCTTTATACTGCAATGGCTCCTGCGTCTTCTCTGATGTGGTTGCAATGCGACTTACACAAAACCGGCAGGCAATTTTTGTCAGGAATCACGATTCGCCGTTTTCCTCTTGATTTTCCGCCGCCGGACGATTACAATATAGAAAACGGATGCACAGACGGGAGGCACACCATGAGCGAATTTGGCGATAATTTCATCACCATCACCGATGAGGACGGCGTCGACTACGAGCTGGAAATCCTGGCGACGGTAGAAAACGGCGGCAACCTGTATTATGCCCTGGCCCCCGCTGGCGATGACGAAGCGGAAGAGGATCTGGAAGTCAGCATCCTCAAGGTCGTCGAAGAGGACGGCGAAGAGCTCTTTGCCGCTGTCACCGACGAGGATGAGCTGGAGCGGGTCTATGCCCAGTTCATCGAAGAATGCTACGAGGAAGACAACGAGGACGAAGACGAATAATTCTGTATCGTTCCCTGCTTGGTGCGTGACGGTCCCATTTAGACCCACATCTTTTTCAAGGGACGCTGTACTTCTGCCGTGGATTGCAGGCCTCCCGCTGCCGCCCTGCGCGGCCAGTGGAAGTTGGAAGCAGCGAAGCAGCAGAGAGGCGACCCACCTGCCATCTCGTGCAGGTTATAACTGGGGCCGCACGGCCAAAGCGGGGATACAGACGGCGCCGGGCGACCGGCGCCGCTTTTTGTATAACGAAAACCCCACGCTAGGCGTGGGGTTCAAAAGCACTTAAA
>CAUBQU010000006.1 GCA_958438185.1 uncultured Oscillospiraceae bacterium | reverse complement strand
AGGCTGGGCCCCCAACGAAGACCCCCGCCGGAAAGGAGCGACGACACCATGCCAACCCCCATCTGCCCCCTGTGCGGGCAGACGCTTGCGACCGGCGCGTCCCCCTGGCGCTGCCCGAACGGGCACTGCTTCGACGTCGCGCGGCAGGGTTATGTCAACCTCCTGCCGGTGCAGCAAAAGCACGCCCGGCACCCGGGAGATACCCCGGCCCAGGTTGCAGCCCGCAAGCGGTTTTTGGACGCCGGGTTTTACGCCCCCATCCGGGACACGGCCCTGGCCCTGCTGCAGCCCCACCTGCCGCCCCGCCCCAGCCTGCTGGACGCCGGATGCGGCGAGGGCTATTACAGCGCGGCCCTGGCCCAGGCGCTGCACGCCGAGCTCTGGGGCGTCGATATCTCCAAGGACGCGGTGCGCTACGCCGCCGTCCGCTATCGCCCCGGGCACTGGATCGCCGCCAGCGCGGCCCATCTGCCCTTCCCGGGCGGCTGTTTTGACGCCGTCCTCAGTCTCTTCGCCCTGACCATGGCGGAGGAATTTGCCCGGGTGCTGCGCCCCGGCGGCCTGTTTTTGCAGGTCCTGGCGGGGGAAGACCATCTGCTGGGCCTCAAGCGGCTCATCTACCCCGAGCTGCTGCACCGGCCCAAGCATCCGCCAATCCCCACGGGCTTCACCCTTTTGGAAGAGCGGACGCTCTCGTTTTCCTTCACCCTGACGGCCTCGCAGCAGATCCAGGATCTGCTGGCGATGACGCCCCACTACTGGCGCATCACCAAAGCCGGGGCCGAAGCCGCCGCCGCGCAAGAAACATTAAAGGACACGGCCCAGGTGGTCTTCCGCCTGTTCCGCGCCGCAAAGGAGCCAACCCATGCTGGAGAAACTCAAGCAGCTGGAAAATAAATACCTCGAGCTCTCCGCCCGGGCCGAGCAGCCGGATTTCTATGCCGACCCGGCCCGCGCCGCCAAATTCCTCAAAGAGCAGCGAGAGCTGGAGCCCATCGTCACCGCCTACCGCGCCTGGCGCGCCTGCGCCCAGAATATGGATGACGCCCTTGCCATGATGGCCGGGGAGCAGGACGAGGACCTCAAGGCCCTGTGCCAGGAGGAATACCAAGAAAACAAAACCCGCCGCGAAGAACTAGAACAGCAGCTCAAGCTTCTGCTCCTGCCGCGGGACCCGAACGACGAGAAAAACGTCCTGATGGAGATCCGCGTCGGCGTCGGCGGCGAGGAGAGCGCCCTGTTTGCCCACAGCCTCTTCCGGATGTATTCCATGTACGCCGCCGCCCGGGGCTGGAAGCTGGAGCTGCTCAACTACACCGAGACGGAGCTGGGCGGCATCAAGGAAGCCGACTTCCTCGTCAGCGGCACCGGGGCCTACTCCCGGCTGAAATTCGAATCCGGCGTCCACCGGGTCCAGCGCGTCCCGGAGACGGAATCCGGCGGCCGCGTCCATACGTCGACGGCGACGGTGGCCGTCCTGCCGGAGATGGAAGCCGCCGATGTCGAGCTGCGGCCAGAGGACATCGAGATGCAGGTCTATCGCGCCTCCGGGGCCGGTGGGCAGCATGTCAACAAGACCTCCTCCGCCGTGCGGCTCATCCATAAGCCGACGGGCATCGTCGTCGCCTGCCAGGAGGAGCGCAGCCAGGTCCAGAACCGGGAGAAGTGCATGGCCATGCTGGCCTCCAAGCTCTATCAGATTGAGCAGGAGCGGGTCGAATCGGCGACGAACGCCGCCCGCCGCAGCCAGGTCGGCTCCGGGATGCGCAACGAGCGCATCCGCACCTACAATTTCCCCCAGGGCCGGGTGACGGATCACCGCATCGGCCTGACCCTCTACAAGCTGGACTCTATTTTAAACGGCGACCTGGACGAGATCCTCGACGCCCTCATGACCCAAGACCAAGCCGACCGGCTGCAGCGCAGCGAGGACGGCGAAAGGACGAACACCTGATGAAGACCCAACTTCTCCCGGCCAGCGCGCCGGATACCGCGGCCATCGCCGCAAAGCTCCTGCGAGACGGCGAGCTCGTCGCCCTGCCGACGGAGACCGTCTACGGCCTCGGCGCCAACGGGTTTGACAGCGACGCCGTCGCCCGCATTTTCAAAGCCAAGGGCCGCCCGCAGGACAACCCCCTGATCCTCCACATCAGTGACCCGGTCAAGATGGGCCACTGCTGCCACCATATCCCAGACAGCGCCTGGCATCTGGCCCGGCTGTTCTGGCCCGGCCCGCTGACGATGATCCTGCCCGCCCGGCAGATCATCCCCGCCGCGACGACAGCCGGTCTGCCCACTGTCGCCATCCGCTGCCCGGCCTCGCCCATTACCCGGGAAATTATCCGCCAGGCGGGCATCCCCATCGCCGCCCCCTCGGCCAACCTCTCCGGCAAGCCCTCGACGACGACCGCCCAGCACGTCCTCCACGATTACGGGACGGACGGCCCCCTGGCCGCCATTGTCGACGGCGGCCCCTGTCAGGTCGGCCTGGAATCGACGATTGTCGACCTGACCGGCCCGGTCCCCTGCCTGCTCCGCCCCGGCGGCATCACGCCGGAACAGCTGCGCCAAGCCCTGGGTCAGCTGGAGATCGACCCGGCCGTCGCTGGGCAGTGCGGCCCAGACGTCCGCCCCAAGGCCCCGGGGATGAAATACCGCCACTACGCCCCCGAGGCCCAGGTCATCATTATCACCGGCCCCCGCCAGGCGGCGGCGGATTATATCCACGCCCACTTCGCCCCGGGCGATGCCGTCCTCTGCTTTGCCGAGGAAGCGCCGCTCTACGCCGGGCTCCAGCCCGTCGCCTACGGCCGGGAGGACGACCCGGCGACGCTCTGCCAGGGCCTGTTTGCCGCCCTGCGCCAGCTCGATAGCAGCTGCCATGGGACGATCTACGCCCGCTGCCCCGAAGGCGGCGGCATGGCCTACGCCGTGCAGAACCGGCTCAAGAAAGCGGCGGGCTTTCATATCGTAAACGCCGCGGAGGGAGGAAACGTATGAAGATCATCGGCATCACCGGCGGTACCGGCTGCGGCAAGACGACAGCCCTGCACATCCTGCAGGAGCTGGGCGCCTACTGCATCGACTGCGACGCCGTCTATCACGACCTCCTCGAGACCTGCCCCGCGCTGCGGGCGGAGATCGTCGAAGCCTTTCCCGCCTGCGCCCCCGGCGGCGTATTCGACCGCAAGGAATTGGGCAAGCTTGTCTTTGCAGACCAAGCCGCCCTGCAGCGCCTGACGGAGATCACAAACGGCTACGTCTTTGCCAAGGTCAGCTTCCTTTTGGACGAGGCCGCCCGAAAGGGGTACCCCGCCGCCGCCATCGACGCCATCGGCCTGCTGGAGAGCGGCCTGACCCTCCTGTGCCATACGACGGTGGCCATCACCGCCCCGCGGGAGGCCCGCCTGGCCCGCCTGCTGGCCCGGGAGCCCATCTCCCCCGCCTACGCCCAGGCCAGGATCGACGCCCAGCGCACGGACGAGGAGTTTTCCTCCCTGTGCCGCCACACCCTGCACAACGATTCGACCCAGGCCGCCTTCGAAGCCGCCTGCCGTCAATTATTCACCGAGTTGTTACACGAAAGGAGTTTTCACTGTGAGCGAGAATGAGACCCTGCGTCAGCAGCTGCTGTACGCCCCCAAGAACGGCTACGACCGCCTGTCCGAGACCGATCGCGCCGCCATGGCCGCCTACTGCCAGGACTATATGCACTTCCTGGACGCCGCGAAGACCGAGCGCGAGGCCGTGACCGAGACCATCCGCATGGCCGAAGGCGCGGGCTTTACCGCCTACACCCCCGGCATGCGCCTGAAGCCCGGCGCGAAGATTTATTGGAACAACCGCCACAAGAGCGTCCTCTTCGCCGTCATCGGCAAGCGCTCCCTGGCCGACGGTGTGCACATCTGCGCCGCCCATATCGACTCCCCCCGCCTGGACCTCAAGCCCAACCCCATGTATGAGGACAGCGAGCTGGGCTACTTCAAGACCCATTACTACGGCGGCATCAAAAAATACCAGTGGACGACGATCCCCCTGGCCCTGCACGGCGTCATCTGCCGCCGCGACGGCGTCAAGATCGACGTCAGCATCGGCGAGGACCCGGCGGACCCCGTCCTCTATATCCCGGACCTGCTCATCCACCTGGCGGGCGACCAGATGAAAAAGCCCCTGGCCACCGGTGTCACCGCCGAGCAGCTGAATGTCCTGCTGGGCTCCGAGCCCCTGGCCGGCGACGACGGCGCGGACCGCGTCAAACTGGCCCTGCTGAACCTGCTCTTCCAGCGCTACGGCATCACGGAAGCCGACTTCCTGACAGCGGAGCTGACCATGGTCCCCGCAGCCAAGGCCTGCGAGGTCGGGCTGGACCGCAGCATGATCGGCGCCTACGGCCATGACGACCGCGTCTGCGCTTACGCTGCCTTCGCCCCGCTGCTGGATCTGGATGTCCCGTCCTACACCGCCGTCTGCGTCCTGGCGGACAAGGAAGAGATCGGCTCCGTCGGCGTCTCCGGCATGCAGAGCCGCTGCTTCGAGACCTTCCTGGGCGACCTGTGCCAGAGCCAGGGCGTGCCCCTGCGCCGCTGCCTGGAGCACGCGTTCTGCCTCTCGGCCGACGTCACCAACGCCTTCGACCCGACCTTTGCCGATACCTGCGACCGCCGCAACAACGCCAAGCTGAACTACGGCATCGGCGTGTGCAAATACACCGGGGCCCGGGGCAAATCCGGCGCGTCCGACGCGGCAGCAGAGGTCGTCAGCTATATCGCCCGCCTGTTTGACGAGAACGATGTCATCTGGCAGACGGCAACCCTCGGCAAGGTCGACCAGGGCGGCGGCGGCACCGTCGCGGCCTATATGGCAAACCGCAACATCGAAACGCTGGACGCCGGTGTCCCTGTACTCTCCATGCACGCCCCGATGGAAGTCGTCTCCAAGCTGGACGCCTATATGACCGCCAAAGGCATGCGCGCCTTCTACGAAGCACCTTAATCAAAAAGAAACCGTCCCCGGCGCAGACCTTACGTCTGCGCCAGGGGCACGAAAACCCGTCGCTGTTTTTTTGCGGCGGGTTTTTTGTGTCTGCGGTGCGCCGTGGATTGCAATTGCTCCCGTTTTCTGGTAAAATAAGTACCAAACTACGTGATTTTCATTCTATGGGGGGGAACCTATGAACGTTTGTGATCGCAATGAGATGCGCGCTTTGCTTGCCAAGTATGGCTTTCATTTTTCCAAGGCCAAGGGGCAGAATTTTCTTGCCGCTGCGTGGGTGCCGGAGCAAATCGCTATGGAAGCGGGCGTCGGGCCGGAGTGCGGCGTTGTCGAGATCGGGCCCGGCATCGGGTCGCTGACCCAGCAGATGTGCCGCCACGCCGGGAAGGTCGTCGCCATCGAGGTCGACCGCTCCCTGCAGCCGGTCCTGGCTGAGACGATGGCGGGGTATGAAAACCTGGAAATTCTCTGGCAGGACGCGCTAAAGACGGACCTGGCCGCCCTGGTCGCGGAGAAATTCCCCGGCCTGCAGCCCATGGCCTGCGCAAACCTCCCCTACTACATCACCTCCCCGGTGCTGGTCTGCCTGCTGGAGGCGAAGTGCTTCTCCTCTGTGACGGTCATGGTGCAGAAGGAAGTCGCCCTGCGCATCTGCGCCGCCCCGGGGACAGCGAATTACAGCGCCTTCACTGTCTTCTGCAATTACTACGCCCAGCCCGCGCTGCTCTTTGATGTCCCGCCCAGCTGCTTTGTCCCCCAGCCGAAAGTCACCTCGACGGTCCTGCAGCTCACCTGCCGGACCGCGCCGCCGTGTACGCTTCTGGACGAAGCGCTGTTCTTCCGCGTCGTCAAGGCAAGTTTTGCCCAGCGCCGCAAAATGCTGGTCAACGGCCTGTGCGCCGCCTTCCCCCGCTACAGCAAGGCTGAGATGGCGGGCGTTTTAGAAGCCTGCGGCTTTGCGCCGACGATCCGGGGCGAGACCCTCTCCCTGGACGGCTTCGCCGCCATCGCCAACGAGCTTGCCCGGAGGGCCCAGGCATGATCCGCCAGCTGCTGTTGGATATCGACGACACCCTGCTGGACTTCTCCCAGGCCGAAGCCTGGGCGCTGCGCCAGGCATTCACCGCCTGCGGCCTTGCGCTGCCGGACGATGTCTTTGCCCAATATCGCCAGATCAACCGCCGCCAATGGCAGCGGCTGGACGCGGGGGAAATCACCCGCGACGATGTGCTCTACGGCAGGTTCCACCTGCTCCTTGCCGCCCTCGGCTGGCAGGCTGACCCGGTGGCTGTCGAGACCCGCTACCGGGGCTACCTCGCTCAGGCCCACTTCCCTGTCCCCGGCGCGCTGAAAGCGCTGGCGGCGCTCCACCCAGCATACCCCCTCTACATCGCCTCCAACGGCCTGGCCCAGACCCAATACGACCGGCTGGACGCCGCCGGGATGACGCCCTATTTCCAAGGCATCTTCCTCTCCGAGGCCGCCGGGGCCCCCAAGCCGGAGCCTGCATTTTTCGACTACTGCTTTGCCCATATGCCCGGCGCCCGCCGGGAAGAGACGCTCCTCATCGGCGATAACCTCCGCACCGACATCCGCGGCGGCCAGCAAGCAGGCCTGCACACCTGCTGGTTCAACGCCCGCCGCCGCCCGGAAGACCCAGCGATCCAACCGGACTGGACCGTCTATTCTTGGTCTGAGGTTTTAGAAATGCTATAAAAACACGCCTGTGCCGCAGCACAGGCGTGTTTTCGTAAGTACATAAGTTTTACTTTTTAGCCTTTGGCTTGCGCAGATAGCAGCAGTAGAACAGCGCCGCGACGGCGCAGCCGCCGAGGAGGTTGCCCACGGTCACCGGCAGCAGGTTGCCTGCCAGGTACCGGCCCCAGGTCAGGCGCGGGAAATCCGCCGCCAGATCTGCATACACCGGCTTTGCAAACAGGCCCAGCATACAGTACATCATATCCGCGATGGAGTGGTTAAACCCGCAGACGACGAAGAACATCACCGGCCCCCACGCACCGAGGATCCGGCTGACGCCATCCTGCCCCGCCAGGCTCAGGAGCACCCCGACTGTCACGAGGATATTGCACAAAACGCCCATCATCAAGGCGTTGGCAAAGGGCATCGTCATCTTCCCCTGGGCCACCTGCATGGCATACTGAGCAAGCTGATCCTGCCCGGCGCTGAGCCAGCCGAAGCGGGCACAGACAAACGCCAGCAGCATCGCGCCAACGAAATTGCCCACCAGGACGATGGCCCAGTTGCGCAGCATCCCGGAAAGGCGGGCCTTGCCGTCCAGCACGCTCATGAAGATCAAGGTGTTGCCCGTCAGCAGCTCCGCGCCGGTCATGACGACCATGCCCAGCCCGAAGGCAAAGAGCAGCCCGGAGATGACCCGGATGACAGACGGATTTTCCAGCGCGAAGCACGCCATATCCGTCACCGCCGCCGGGAAGCCGATGAGCAGCCCGGCTAAGATCGCCAGCAGGAACAGCTTTCCCACCGGGGCCGTCGCCTTTCCAGCGCCCGCCTTGGCATAATTGGCGGAAAACTCCGCCGGTGCAAAGACTTGCATGGCGCGCGCCCCCTTGTTATTGCAGCGTCCGCGCCGCCGCCTCGACGACATGGCCGATGAGGACAGACGTCGTCACCGCGCCGACCCCGCCGGGCACCGGCGTAATGGCCTCGACAATGGGCTCGACAGCGGCAAAGTCCGCGTCCCCCGCGATGCCGCCCTTGCCGTCCTTCTTCGTCGGGTCCCAGTTGATGGAGACGTCGATGACGATCTGCCCGGGCCGGACATAGTCCGCTGTCAGGCTGTTCAGGACGCCTGCCGCGGTGACGAGGATATCCGCCTGCCGGGCGACGGCGGCGGTGTCCACCGTCTTGGTGTGGCAGATGGTGACAGTCGCGTTGCGCTGCATCAGCATCATCGCCGCCGGGCGGCCCACGACGAGGCTGCGCCCGATGACGACAGCCGTCTTGCCCTTGCAGTCAATGCCGTAGTGATCGAGAATTTCCATACACGCCTGGGGCGTACACGGGGCAAAGCCCAGCTGCTTGCCCATAAAGACCCCGGCGTTGCTGAGGTCCGTCATGCAGTCAATGTCCTTCTCCGGGCGCAGATGATTGCAGATCTCGCTCTGCACATCCTTCAAATGCTTCGGCAGCGGCCGGAACAGCAGCACGCCGTGGATGGATGCGTCGGCATTCAGCGCCTCGATCTGGGCGATCAGCGCCTCCTTCGTCACATCCTCCGGCAGCAGGAACCGCTCGACCTCGACGCCGATGAGCGCCGCCCGGGACATGGCCCCCTTTTCATAGGAGAGGTCCGAGGGATTCTCGCCGCAGCGGATGATCCCCAGCTTCGGCGTGACGCCCTTTTCTTTAAGCTCTGCGACCTTCGCCTGGAGCTTTTCGTTCATCGCCGCTGTGACTTCCTTACCCAATAGCTGTTTTGCCATCGTTAGAACCTTCTTTCTGCCCCGCCCCTGCGGGGCTTTTGTCTGTTACACCTCCGGGAAAAAGCTCTTTTGCACCGCGTCATAGACGCTGTCGGCCTTTTGGCCGTATTCCCGGAGCATTGCAAAGCATTGCGCGTTCAGTTCCTCCGCCTTGGCGCGGTCGCGCAGCGTTTTCGTGTTGATAAAGACATTCAGCGACGCCGCCTGCAGCGCCGCCTTGCAGCAGACCGCGCCGCACCCGGCATCTGAGACCGCCAGGCGGGAGCCCTTCTCCGCAAAAACGGCGATGGCGTCGATGGCCTGGCAGCAGAGGGTCATGATCCGCATCGGGACAGCGCAGGCCGCCACCGTCGCCTGCTCTAAAACTTCCGGCCGCGCCGGGTCATCCTTCGGGATGCCGTAGGCCTTGGCCAGGGGCAAAAAGCCTGCCTCATCCGCGGCGACCTGGTCCAGCAGCTGCGCCTCCAGGGCCTGGCACTGGTCCATCAGCGCTTGGATCTCCGCCTCGACGGCGGCATATTTCTTCTTGCCGACCGTCAAGCTGCCGACCATATTCCCCAGCGCCGTGCCGACGGCGCCGACCAGCGCTGCCGCGCCGCCGCCCCCCGGGGCCGGTTCGCTGGAAGCCACCCGCGCAACAAAAGCGCGGCAGGATTCCAGCGTTTTATCTTGCAGTTTCTCCATGGGGTAACGCTCCTTCTTCTCTCCTGCCCCGGCGCGGCTGCGCCGGGGCAGGGATCGTATCTATTCCAGCAGGAAATCCGGTATCAGAACAGGCCGGAGATCTTGCCGTTCTCGTCCACGTCGATGCGCTCGGCCGCCGGGACCTTCGGCAGGCCGGGCATCGTCATAATATCGCCCGTCAGCGCGACCAGGAAGCCCGCGCCCGCCGAGACCTTGATATTGCGGACGGTGATGGTGAAGCCCTCCGGCGCGCCCAGCTTCGTCGGGTCGTCCGTCAGGGAGTACTGGGTCTTGGCCATGCAGATAGGCAGCTTGTCAAAGCCCAGGGCGTTCATCTGGCGGATCTGCTTTTGGGCGTTGGCCGTGAAGACGACGTCCTTGCCGCCGTAGATCTTCGTGACGATAGCCTTGATCTTCTCCTCAATGCTGAGGTCCAGATCATAGGCAAAGGTGAAATCGTTCGGCGCGTCGCACAGGCGGATGACCTCCTCGGCCAGCTCGATGCCACCGTCGCCGCCCTTGCCCCAGACCTCCGACAGGGCCACATTGACGCCCAGGGCCTGGCATTTCTCGCGGATCAGCGCCAGCTCCGCCTCCGTATCCTGCGGGAAGCGGTTGATGGCCACGACGCAGGGCAGATGGTAGACATTTGTGATATTGGAAACGTGCTTCAACAGGTTCGGAAGGCCCTTTTCCAGCGCTTCCAGATTCTCCTTGCCCGTCTCCGTCTTGGGAACGCCGCCGTTGTACTTCAGCGCCCGGGCCGTCGCGACGATGACGACGCAGTCCGGCTTCAGGCCTGCCATGCGGCACTTGATATCCAGGAATTTCTCCGCGCCCAGGTCCGCGCCGAAGCCGGCTTCCGTGATGGTGTAATCGGCCAGACGGCGGGCGATCTTCGTCGCTGTCACGGAGTTGCAGCCGTGGGCGATATTGGCAAACGGTCCGCCATGGACAAACGCCGGGGTGTGCTCCAGCGTCTGGACGAGGTTCGGCTTGAGGGCGTCCTTCAGCAGGGCCGCCATGGCCCCCTGGGCATGCAGGTCCGCCGCTGTGACGGGCTTTTCGTCATAGGTATAGCCGACGATGATCCGCCCCAGCCGGGCCTTCAGATCGTTGATGTCCGACGCCAGACACAGCACCGCCATGATCTCAGAGGCGACGGTGATATCATACCCGTCCTCCCGGGGCACGCCGTTGACCCGGCCGCCCAGGCCGTCGACGACAAAGCGCAGCTGCCGGTCGTTCATATCGACGCAGCGCTTCCAGGTGATCCGCCGCGGGTCGATGCCCAGCTTGTTGCCCTGGTAAATATGGTTATCCAGCATCGCCGCCAGCAGGTTGTTCGCCGCGCCGATGGCGTGGAAATCGCCGGTGAAATGCAGGTTGATATCCTCCATCGGGACGACCTGGGCATAGCCGCCGCCCGCTGCGCCGCCCTTGATGCCGAAGACCGGCCCCAGAGAGGGCTCCCGCAGCGCAACCATAACGTTTTTGCCCAGCTTCTTCATGCCGTCGGCCAGGCCGACGGTCGTTGTCGTCTTGCCCTCCCCGGCGGGAGTCGGGTTGATAGCGGTGACCAGAATCAGCTTGCCGTCGGGGCGCTTGACCTCCTTGAGCAGGTTATAATCGACCTTGGCCTTGTACTTGCCGTACTGCTCCAAATACTTCTCATCCACCCCTGCCGCTTCCGCGACCTGGGCGATGGGCCACATTTTCGTCTCCTGCGCGATTTCAATATCAGATTTGTAAGTTGCCATCGTGATACACTCCTTTTTTGAAAATACGCGATCTGCCATACCGGCAGGTTGTTTCTCTTTGCTTAGTTCCGCGGCAGCAGAGCGCAGAGGCTATCGAGCAGCAGCTCCGCTGCGACGACGCTGTCCTCCGCGGTAAAGCCGCAGGTGAATTGGTCAGAATACAGGATCTGCGCGCTGGCGGGGAATTCATCGTCCCCGGCCCAGAGCAGGATTCGCATCCGGTACGGGCCGATGACCGGCAGCTCAAACCCGGCGTCCGCCCCCGGGATGGGCACGCCGCCCAAGGCGCGGCAGGCGTCGGAAAAGGCCGGCAGCGCATTGCCGAATACCCCGGCTGCCCGGCCCAGACACCGGCCGCTGAAGGTCTTGACATAGACCTCCCCCCAGGGCAGCTGGCGGAAATTCAACCAGGCCCCGCCGAAGGGGATCTGCTGCCCCCGCTCCAAATACCGCAGCAGAAAAGTCTGCGCCGGCATTTTGCGCAGCGCCAGCGCCGCAGGCTCTGGGCTTGCAATGGCATAGTCCGGCCAGGTCAGCCGGTAGGGCCGCCCCAAAAATGAGAGGCCGAAGGCTTCGCCGTCAAACGTAACATCCCCGCCCAGGCGGGCCGTCACCTCCGCCGGGTCCAGCCCGGCGTACTGGGCCAGATAATGGGCAAAGGGCATTTCTTCTTTTTGATTCTTCCGCAGCATTCACATCACTCCTGCTTGCTTGAGGGGAACAGCGCCCGGTTCGTGTGGGGCAGGAAACATGCCGCCACAAAATTATCCATATAGCCCGGATGGGTCGAGAGCTCCATATACGTCATATTGGAAGCGATCTCGCCGACCTTGGCCCGGGCATCCGCCGAGAGCGCCATGGCATAGGCCCCGGCCAGGGAGGAATTGCCGATATATCGGAATTTCTCCCGGGGTACATCCGGGAACATGCCGATGCACACGGCATTTTCCATATTGATTCCGCTGCCGATGCCGCCCGCGACATAGACCCGGTCGATCATCTCCGGCGTGAAATCCAGCGCGGAGAGCATTGTGTCAATGGCGGAATAAATCGCGCCCTTGGCCCGGATGAACGAGGCGATGTCCACCTCTGTGATGGCGATCTCCCGCCCCGTCGCCGATTCCTCAGCAAAGGCCAGGATATAGCGCCCCATCCCGTGGATATCCCGGGCGATGCGGCGGCCCTCCCGGACGAAATTGCCCTTCGGGTCGATGGCGGAGGTCCGGTACAGCTCGGCGATGACGTCGATAATGCCGCTGCCGCAGATGCCCACCGGCCGCTGCCCCGCCGGGCCAACGATGCGCAGCTCCGGCTCCAGGGTCTCCTTTTCCAGCTGCACGGCCTCCACCGCGCCGTCCGTCGCCCGCATGCCGCAGGAGATATCGCCGCCCTCAAAGGCGGGCCCGGCGGAGCAGGCGCAGGACATCAAAAAGTCCTCATTGCCGAAAACCAGCTCGCCGTTCGTCCCCAGGTCGATAAACAAGGCGTATTCCGGCCGGTTCCAGATCAGGCTCGTGAACGCGCCTGCGGTGATATCGCCGCCGACATAGGACCCGATGTTCGGGGCCAGCCACACCGGCGCATCCGGATGCACCGGCAGCGCCAGGTCCCCGGCCCGCAGGCCGTCGAACCGGAAAAAGCTGGGGATATACGGCTCCATCCGCACCGGCTCGGCGTCAACGGCCAGCAGCAGATGGTTCATCGTCGTATTGCCCGCGACGCAAAGCCGCGTCACGCAGGCGGGCGGGACCGCCGCATCCCGGCACAGGGCCTGCAGCAGCGGCGTCAGCGTCTCTTTGATGATCGCGTCCTGCAGCCGCTGCCGCCCGCCGGGCTTCGCCTGCTCGACGATACGGTTGATCACATCCGCCCCGTAGCGGATCTGCCCGTTGCCGGTGGACGCCTTGGCCAGCAGCCGCCCCGTCTCGCAGTCCGCCAAGACGGCGGAGACCGTCGTTGTGCCGATATCAATGGCCACGGCGCAGGCGTGCGCCGCCGGTTCCGGCGGCAGCAGGGCATAGACCGTGCAGCATTCGCCGCTGCAGTCGGCCACGGCCTGGACGCGGAATTGATTTTCCCGCAGCACCTGGGCCATGCCCCGCAGGGCGTCGTATGTAATGACGCACTGCTTGCAGCCCGTCAGGCGGCAGAGCGCCCGCTCCAGCCGCTCATTGTCCGGCATCGTGTCGTCCAGCGTCGGCTGCTCTAAGGTGACGGACAGCACCCGGGCGTGGTTTGCAAGCTCCACCCCTGCCCTGCGGATCTGCTGCAGCAGCGCCTCAAAAATGGCGATCTCCTCCCCGGAGGAGAGGTCCGCCGTCTTCATCCGCCGCTGATAGGCCGATGCGATATCCGGCACCAGGACGGTCACGTCCCCGGTGACATGGCTGCAGCAGCTCAAGCGCCAGCCCGCGGCGTAATCGGCGTCGGAAATATGCGTCGTCTGCTGGCTGTCCAGCGTCCCTTCCAGCAGCTGCACGCGGCATTTGCCGCAAGCGCCGTTGCCGGAGCACGGCGCGTCAATGGCGACGTTGGCCCCACGGGCGATCTCCAACAGATTATCTCCCCGGTTGGCCGGGACGACGACAGGCGCGCCGCCCTCAATTTGAAAGGTTACATCAAACATGCTTTGATCCTCTTGCCTGTTCTTGGATTTGCTTTTTAGCCTTGCTTTGCAAATACTAGCTTGCGCAGCGCCGAAGCGCTGCGCAAGGGGCGTTTCAATTGTGCAAAATTACATCAGCGGTTCCATCTCCAGCACGGGGTGGCCCTTTTCCGTCAGGAAGTTCAGCAGCTCCTCGCAGTCGGTGCAGATGGTCTCGTCAGCGATATAGTCCGTGAAGTTTTCAATGCCATAGAGCTCCATGGCCGTCTTGTTCAGCTTTTCAGCGACGTCATCCTTCAATTCCTTCGGCATCCAGACGATACGCTTGATGCCGCCCTCGGCATGGATAAACTTCTTCGAGGAGATGAAGTGCCGCCCGTGGCCCATGTAGCCCGGCGTCTGAACGCCGCCGCCGGTGCAGGAGGCCAGCTCGCCGAAGGTCATGCCCGCCGGAGTCATGCCCTTGAATTCGCGGTTGACGACGATAAAGCCGTTGGACATCGGCTCGATGCCGCAGATGCATTCGAAGCAGCCGCAGGAGGTCATCGGGTCTTCCAGGATGGAGTACAGCGTCACGGAATCGACGGCGCCGTGGGTCGCCTCGTTGACCATCTTGTTGACCGTCTCATACCGGCCCGTCCGCTCGTCCAGGCAGCCTTCCTTCATAATGGGCTGGCAGGGGCCGTTGGGGTTGAGCTCGTGGGTCGCCTTGGCATCCAGCCAGGAGACCGCGCCGCACAGGCCCAGCCGCTCCGGGGTGACGACACAGCAGTGCGCCGGGGCGAAGGACTGGCACAGGATGCAGGTATAGAAGCGGTCCACCGCCTCGTCCGTCATCGAAGCCAGGCGATCGTCGCGCTTGTTATACCGCGGCATAGCCTCTTCGTTCAAAATCTTTTCGACCTGGGCGCGATCCGTCACCAGCGTCACCTGACACTTGTCGACGACGGCGTCGAATTCGTCCATGATCATATGGTACAGCACCTCGGCAAAGTCCTTCAGCCGCAGGCCCTTTTCCAAAGCGTCGTTGCTGACGCGGATGCGGATCTGGTTGCGCTGGCCGGTGTGCATGACGCCTTCCATGTAGTTGAACCAGGTATGGATCTTCCGCTCGATGACGGATTCAAAGTCCACCTGCATCTTCTTGCCCGCGACCTCGACATACGTCGCCAGGGCAAATTCCTTCTCGCCGCTGTCCAGATCGCTGCCGATGATGGTGATCTTATGGTCCTCCAAATCGGCCAT
>CAUBQU010000005.1 GCA_958438185.1 uncultured Oscillospiraceae bacterium | reverse complement strand
CAGCGCAGTGACCAGAAGCACCAGGCACAAAAGCAAGGCTAGTTTCTTTTTCATTCTACAGTTCCTTTCGTTATGATATATTTTGCAACTGCTCCCGCAGTTCACAACGGTACAATACTGCATTATGCTTTGCCATCACAAAGCATGTCGCGACCAGTCGCGACGCAAAAAAGCCGGGTTGCAAGACCCCGGCCCAAACTGGCAGAATGCACGGCAACGCGCGCCGTGCAGGTATCTGCTTTCTTTGGCTCCGGCTAAGGCATAAGCCAAGGCACAATACTGGCGTATCTGACTTATCCTGCTATTTGCAGGCTTCACAGTGACCTTCTCGCGGGGCTTTGCACCCCATTCCGCTCCCGGCAGGCGATGCCGCCGGAGGTATTGCCCGATATGCATTTTTTCCTTCTGAATTGATTATACCGGCCAAAACTCACGTTGTCAACCGTCCTTGCGCAAATTATTGCCCTTGAAACACGCGGAGGGTTTGCATTTCCATCGAATCTCTGCTATCATGAAAATAATAATCTGTATCTACTGAAGGGAAATTGCTATGAATCAAACTGAGATCACCTTCCGGCAGCTGGGCGTTGCCGAGAATATACTGGCGGCGCTGGAGAAAAAGGGCTTCACCCACCCCACCCGGGTGCAGCGGGAGAGCATCCCCCCGCTGCAGCAGTGGAAGGACGTCATGGTCAAGGCCCCGACGGGCACGGGCAAGACCTTTGCCTTCGGCATTCCGATGATCGAGCACATCAACCAGGAGCAGGAGGCCGTGCAGGGCCTGATCCTGGCCCCGACCCGGGAGCTGGCGCTGCAGATCGGCGACGAGCTGCGGGGCCTGCTCACCTGCACGGAGGGCGTCCGCGTGGCCGTGCTCTACGGCGGGGCCAAGATGGAGCCCCAGCTCAAGGCGCTGCAGCGCAAGCCGCAGATTGTCGTCGCCACCCCGGGGCGGCTGATGGACCATTACAAGCGCCGCACCATCCGCTTTGACAAGATCAAGACCGTCATCCTCGACGAGGCCGACCGGATGCTGGACATGGGCTTTTACGACGATGTCACCCGCATTATTGAAAAGATCAAAAACCGCAAGAATCTGGGCCTGTTCTCCGCGACGATGTCCCAGGAGGTCATGACGGTCAGCTGGATGTACCAGCGCGACGAGGTGGAGATCACCGTCCCCGCCGATGAAGAAAACAAGCCGGATATCGCCCAGTTCAGCATCAGCTGCTCCCCCTTTGAAAAAGAGGAGGTCACAAAGCGTTTGCTTGACCGGTTCGACGGCGAGCGGATCATCATCTTCTGCAACACGAAGCATATGTGCCAGCGGCTTTCCGACGATCTGGCCCGCCTGGGCATCCGCGCCGGGTGCCTGCACGGCGATATCCGCCAGAAGCAGCGGGAAAAGACGATGGATGAATTCCGCCATGGCCAGGTGCAGATCTTAATTGCGACGGACGTCGCCTCCCGGGGCATCGATGTCGACGATGTCGGCTGCGTCATCAACTACGACATTCCGGAGGAGAACGAGTACTATATCCACCGCATCGGCCGGACGGGGCGGGCAAAAAAGGCAGGCGCTGCATACTCTATCCTGGGGACCTTCCCGGAGCAGGCCAAGCTGGACGAGATCGCCAAGTACGCCCACTTCCAGGTCAAGCCCATGCGGTTCGACGAGGCGGGCGAACTGGTGGAAAAGGAGATCCGCAAGCCCGTCCCCCGGCGGAAGTACCGCTGATGCGCGGTAGGATAAGCGAAAAATATAAATTTTGTATTGAAATTGATACATCCCTGTGATACAATACCCCTGCAATGGAAAACGCCAACTCATTTTGGCCCGCTCTCGCGTGCGGTTTTCCCCGCAAGAGCGGCGCTGCCTGACGGCGCTGCGTCCGCCTCCCCGGCTTTTGCCCCGGGCGGCCGCGGCGGCGTCCATTTCTGACGAACCGGAGGTTTTTCTATTATGTGTGGTATTGTCGGCTACGCTGGCCACAAGCAGGCCGCCCCGATCTTACTCGATGGGCTTGCAAAACTGGAATACCGGGGGTACGACTCCGCCGGGATCTGCGTATACAGCGACCATAAAATGCCGGTCTTCAAAGCCAAAGGCCGGCTTTCGAATCTGAGCCAGATGGTGCATGGCGGCGCGGACGTCCCCGGCGTCATCGGCATCGGGCACACCCGCTGGGCGACCCACGGCGCCCCGTCGGACGTCAACAGCCATCCCCACACCGCCGCAGGCGGCAAGATCGTGGTGGTGCACAACGGTATCATTGAAAATTATCAGCAGCTGAAGGAAATGCTGCAGCACAAGGGCAAGGTCTTCTCCTCGGAGACGGATACGGAGGTCGTCGCCAATCTCATCGAGCTGTTCTACGACGAAGGCAGCAGCTTTGCCGACGCCGTCCGCAAGGCCATCCATCGCATCGAGGGCAGCTACGCCCTGGGCATCCTTTGTATCGACTGCCCGGATACGATGATCGCCGTCAAGAAAGATAGCCCCCTCATCTTCGGCTACGGCGACGGCGAGATGTTCATCGCGTCCGACGTCCCGGCTATTTTGAAATACACCCGGCGGGTGAGCTACCTGGACGATGGCGATATGGCCGTCTTCACGGCAGAGCATGTCGATTTCTTCAACGCCCTGGGCGAGCCTGTCGAAAAGAAGATCGAGCAAATTAACTGGGAGCTCTCTGCAGCGGAAAAGGGCGGCTACGCCCACTTTATGCTCAAGGAAATTCACGAGCAGCCCAAGGCCATCCGCGACACCGTCTCCCCCCGCATTCAGGACGGAAAGATCGTCCTGGACGAGGTCAGCCTGACGGCGGATTATCTGCGTCAGCTGCGGAAGATCTATATCGTCGCCTGTGGGTCGGCGTCTTATGTCGGCAATCTGGCCAAATATATCTTTGAAAAATACTGCCGCATCCCGACGGAAGTCGTCCTGGGCTCGGAATTCCGCTACGCGGACCCGGTCGTGGACGAAAACACGCTGGTGCTGATCATCAGCCAGTCCGGCGAGACGGCGGACACCCTGGCGGGCCTGCGGGAGGCAAAGCGCCGCGGCGCCCGGACGCTGGGCATCGTCAATGTCGTCGGCAGCGCCATCGCCAAGGCGGCGGACGACGTCATCTACACCTGGGCTGGTCCCGAGATCGCCGTCGCGACGACGAAGGCATTCTCGACGCAGCTCTCCGTCATCTACCTGCTGGCGCTCCATTTCGCCCAGCAGCTGGGTACGATGACGGACGCTGAGCAGGCAGATATTCTGGCGCAGCTGCAGCAGCTGCCGGATGAGATGGCAAAATTCCTCTGCGAGGAGAACATCTCCGCCATCCAGTACTGCGCCTCCCAGTTCTTCAACCACCGGGACGTCTTCTTCATCGGTCGGAATCTGGACAGCGCCATCTGCCTGGAGGGCAGCTTGAAGCTCAAGGAGATCGCCTACATCCACTCGGAGGCCTACCCGGCGGGCGAGCTCAAGCACGGGCCCATCAGCCTGATTGAGGACGGCACCCTGGTCATGGCCATGGCCACAATGCCGGAGCTCTTTGAAAAGACCATGGCCAACGTCAAGGAGGTCAAGGCCCGGGGCGCGGATGTCCTGGGTGTGACGGTGGCTGGCTATGAAGAAGAGATCAAAAAATATGTCGACCACGCCATCATCGTCCCGCGAGTGCACCCGATGCTGCAGCCCAGCCTGACCCTGATTCCGCTGCAGATCTTCGCCTATTATATGGCGCTGCTCCGGGGCTGCGACGTCGACAAGCCCAGAAATCTGGCAAAATCCGTCACAGTGGAATAAATCTGTTTCTAAACGCATCCCAACGCATCCCTGCCGCCCGGAAAAACGGACGACAGGGATGCGTTTGCTTGACTTTGTCCACGGCGGCAGATATAATAGTTTTCATAGAAATCCAGCGTTCTGTGGCAAATGCAGACACGGCTTTGCAGCAAAGGAGGAGCACAAATGGAAAAGGCAGTCCAATTATACCTGATCGGCGGTTTTCTCGGCTCCGGGAAAACGACGTTTTTAAAGCATATGCTGACCGGCCTGGAGGGCCGCAAGGTCGGCGTCCTCGTCAACGAATTCGGCAGCGTCAGCATTGACGGCACGGTAATCCGGCAGCACGGCATGGAGATGGTCGAGCTCAACAACGGCTCCATTTTCTGCGCCTGCCTGAAAGACAGCTTTGTCAAGACGCTGAAAATGTTCGCCGAGACGGATATCGACATCCTGGTCGTCGAAAACTCCGGCATGGCCGACCCCGGCAGCATGAACCAGATCCTGGAGCAGCTCAAGCCGTACCTCAAGCGGCCCTACGACTACAAGGGTCTCATCTGTCTGGCCGACAGCACGACGTTCCTGGATTATATCGATCTGCTGAACCCCCTGCAGCACCAGGTGCAGACAGCGGACTTCATCATCGTCAACAAGACGGACCTCGTCGATCAGGATGTGATCGACGCGATCCATGAGACGATCAAATTCTATAATAAGGATGTCGAGATCTACGACACCGTCTATGCGACCGTCCCGGTGGCCATGCTGGAGCGGCGGCTCGTGAACCACGGCATTGTCCTGTCCGGCGAGTGCTGCTGCAATAAAAAGGAGACCCGCCCGGCGACTTACACCCTGGAATCCGACGCCGTTTTGACCGAGGCGCAGCTGGCAGACTTCTGCCGGTACCTGGCAAAATTTGCGCTGCGGATCAAGGGCTTCCTCCGGGGCGAAAACGGCTGGATCCACGCCGACTGCGTCGGCAAGCAGATCAATGTCGCTCCGGCGGCAGACGATATGGAGATCATGCTCGAGACGGGCAAGCTCGTCATCATCGGCAGCAGCCCCGACGAATTTGAGGACGATATCATGTTCGCCTGGGAACGCTATTGCACCGGGCATTACGACCTCATCTGCACGAAATAACCGATGGCAGCTGTTTTATTGGCCTGCCAGATGCTGGAGGACGAGATCCAGCGTGCTGTGCAGCGCACCGGTGCGCAGCTGCCCATCGTCTGGGTCGATGCCGGGCTGCATGAATATCCGGACCGGCTGCGCCAGGAGCTGCAGCGGCAGATCTCGCTGCTGGAGCAGGACTATGATACGATCCTGCTGGGCTTTTGCCTGTGCGGCAACGCGCTGCACGGCGTGCGCGCCACCCGGGCGCGGCTGATCGCCCCCCGGTTTGACGACTGCATCCGGATGCTGCTCTGCCCCGCCGCGGGGCAGGCCCCAGCCGTCGATTGCCGCTGCCTGTACTATACGGCGTCCTGGTCCCGCCACGGCAGCTCGATCCTGGACCAATACGACAAAACTGCGGAAAAATACGGCGAAAAGAAGGCCAAGCGGGTCTACGCCGCGATGCTGAAAAACTATGAAGGCGTCCGCCTGGTAGATACTGGCGGCGGTCTGCAGGAAGCAAGCCGGGATTACGTCCGCCGGACAGCGCAGCTGCTGGAATTGGACTACGGCGAAGTGACCGGCACCTGCCGCGTGCTGGAAAAGCTGCTGCGGAGCGAATTTGACGAAGAAATCTGCATCGCCGCGCCGGGCGCAGCCTTTGACCAAGCGGATTTTCTGCGCTGCGCCGCCCCAGCCGGGCAAGCGTAGCGGCAAAACGAAGGAGAACCTATGGCGGAAGTACTATTAAGCTGCGAAATGCTGGAAGACGAAATGCAGCTGGCGCTGCAGCGCACCGGCGCACAGTTGCCCATCGTCTGGATGGACGCCGGGCTGCACGAATATCCGGACAAGCTCCGCGCCGCGCTGCGGGAAAAAATCGCAGAGCTGGAGCAGGACTACGACACGATCCTGCTGGGCTTTTGCCTGTGCGGCAACGCCATGGACGGCGTCGGCGCCAGCCGGGCGCGGCTGATCGTCCCCCGGTTTGATGACTGCATCCGGATGCTCATGAGCCGCACCCAAGGACAGCTGCCGGATGTGGACTGCCACTGCCTCTATTTCACCCATTCCTGGACGACCCACGGCAAATTTCTCACCACCCAGTACGACGAGACCATCGCCAAATACGGCGAGAAAAAAGGCAAGCGCGTCTATGAGATGATGCTGAAAAATTACGAAGGCATCTGCCTGGTGGACACGCAGGCCTTTGATCTGCCGCCCTGCCGCGCCTACATTCAGCAGACAGCCGAAAAGCTGAACCTCTGCTACGGCGAGACGACCGGGTCGATCCGCATTCTGGAAAAGCTGCTGCGTCACGAATGGGACGAAGAATTTTATATCCTGGCGCCCGGCGACCGCTTCCAGCAGATGGAATTTCTGCGCCACCCGGGCAGCGCAGGTTGACGAAAACAAGGAGGGCTTTTATGGACGGCAAAGGCAAACGGGTACAATCGGTCGAGAAGGCGATGCTGCTGCTGGACTGCTTCTGGCAGGCCCGCAAGAGCTTTTCCCTGGCAGAGCTGGCCGCCCAGACCGGCTGGGCCAAAAGCACGATCCACGCCCTGCTCTCCTCCATGACCGGCAGCGCCCTGGTCGAGCAGGACCCGCAGACGGGCAAATATCAACTGGGCTACCACGCGTTTGAGCTGGGCTGCGTCGTGCTGGAGCGCTGGCCAGTCCGCCCGGTGGCAGGGCACTATATGCAGAAGATCACGGAGCGCACCGGGGAGTCTCTCTACCTCGGCATGCGCTGCGCCAACGAGCTGCTGCTGGTCGAGAGCACGGAGGGCTTCGGCAACTACCAGCTGGCCTCCCCCCTGGGCGGGCGGATGCCGCTCTACGGCTGCTCCCAGGGCAAGATCCTGCTGGCCTATATGCCGAAGAAGCAGCGGGCAGAGTTTTTTAAGACCGTCACCCTGAAGAGCTACACCCCCTATACGATCACAGACCCGGAGCAGCTGGAGCAGGAGCTGGAGCAGATCCGCGCCCAGGGCTACGCCGTCGAGTCCGGCGAATTGCAGATCGGGCTTAAATCCGTCGCCGCGCCGGTCTTTGACCCGGACGGCCAGTGTGAGTACGCCATCAGCGCCGTCACCATTGCCCGGAGCGGCATGGCGGGCGATAATTTTCAAAAGCTGCAGGAGGTCGTCATCCGGACGGCGGAGGAGATCACCTGTGAGTTGCGGCACCCCAGTGCCCACGGCAGATGAACTGCAAGCGCCGGGCGCTTGCCGGCCCCTTGCAGGTCAGGCAGGCGTCCCGGCGTTTTTGTGTGACCAGCGAGGGGCGCAAATTCGCGGCAAAGCGGCAAAATTCACTTGCCAGTTTCCAGGCAGCGGTGTATACTGTTGATAGAATTCCCAGGCGCGGGCCGGGGTTTTCCCGGCGCCGCAGCTTTTGCACAAAACAGCGGAAATGCAGAGGAAAAAGGAGGCGCTTTCCCTATGATTTTTCAGAAAAAACGTTGTGTCGCCATGTTGCTGGCCGGTGGGCAGGGCAGCCGTCTGAAAGTACTGACGGAAAACACGGCGAAGCCCGCCGTCCCCTTTGGCGGGAAATACCGCATTATTGACTTTCCCCTCTCCAACTGTGTCAACTCTGGGATCGATACCGTCGGCATCCTGACCCAGTATCAGCCGCTGGAGCTGAACGAATACATCGGCAACGGCCAGCCCTGGGGCCTAAACAAATCCCATGGCCGGGCGCAGATCCTGCCGCCCTATGCCCGGAGCAAAAAGTCCGAATGGTATAAGGGCACGGCCAACGCCATTTACCAAAACATCCCCTTTATCGAGCGCTATGAGCCGGAGAATGTCGTCATTCTCTCGGGCGACCATATCTACCGGATGGACTATGCCCAGCTGGTGCGCTTCCACGAAGCCAACGGCGCCGACTGCACCATCGCCGTCCGGACGGTCCCGCTGGCAGAGGCCTCCCGCTTTGGCATTATGAACACGAACGAAGACGGCACGATCTACGAATTTGAAGAAAAGCCGAAAAAACCCAAGAGCACCAATGCGTCGATGGGCATCTACTGCTTCAAGTGGGACGTGCTGCGCAAATACCTGATGCAAGACGAGGAGGACCCGAAGTCCAGCAACGATTTCGGCAAAAACGTCATCCCCGCCATGCTGGCCGACGGCTGCAAAATGTACGCCTGGCGTTTTGACGGCTACTGGAAGGACGTCGGGACGATCGAAAGCCTCTGGGAGGCCAATATGGACCTGCTCGGCACTGAGCCTGCCTTCTCCCTCCGGGGGAAGGACAAGATCTTCTCCCGAAACTTTGCCATGCCCGCCAGCTTTATCGACGCCAAGGCGAAGATTCGCGATAGCTTTATCGCCGAGGGCTGCGACATCGGCGGGGCGGTCACCCACTGCGTCGTCTCCACCGGCTGCACCATTGAAGCCGGGGCCATCGTCGAAGACAGCGTCATCATGCCGGATACGACGATCAAAGCCGGCGCCATCGTCCGCAACGCCATCATCGGTGAAAACAGCTGCATCTCCAGCGGGGCCGTCATCGGCGGCCTGGCGGGGGAAACGCAGCGCATCAGCGTTGTCGGCCATCGCACCACCGTGCCGGAGAACCATCTGGTCCCCGCCGGTGAGATCTATTAACTTGGGAGGTAAGAGAGGATGGACGTTCTTGGCATTATCTTTGCAAATATTTATGACAGCTCCCTGGGCCAGCTGACAAACAAGCGGACCATGGCCTCCCTGCCCTTCGGCGGGCGCTACCGGCACATCGACTTCCCGCTCTCGAATATGGCCAACGCGGGGATCCACCACATCGGCATCATCACGAAATACAATTACCAATCCCTCATCAACCATGTCGGCTCCGGCCTGGAATGGGACCTGACCCTGGGCGAGGGCAATATGGAATTCCTGACCCCCTTCTCCATGGGTCACAGCGGCACTTACCGGGGCAAGCTGGAGGCCGTCAACTCGGCGGCAAAATTCATCGCCCAGCAAAACGAGGAATATGTCATTTTGAGTGACAGCAACGTTCTCTGCTCCATCGACCTGACAAAGGTGCTGGAAGCACACATCGCCTCCGGCTGCGATGTCACCGCAGTGACAAAATCCGGCATCGCCGACGGCAAAAAGGAGCTGGACCTGGCCATCAAGACCGACGACGCCGGCCGCATCACCCAGATGGCCGTGGACTATGTCGCCGATGCCAGCTATGACGCTTCCATGGGCATTTTCGTCATGAAGCGCACGCTGCTGATGGAGGCAGCCAAGGAATCCACCAGCCGCAACCGCTACCGTCTGGAGCGGGACTTTATCCTGCGCTCGTTTGACGAGGGCAAGATCACCATGCATATCTACCCCTTCGCCGACGTTGCCCTCTTTATGGAGAGCACGCGGGAATACTATCAAAACAACCTGCGGCTGCTCCAGCCGGAGGTCCGTCAGGGCCTGTTCAAGAGCGGCACGCCGGTCTACACCAGCGTCCGCAATGAGGTCCCGGCTTATTTTGGCGACCAGGCAAAGATGGGCAACTGCATCATCGGTGACGGCTGCAGTATTGAAGGCAGCGTGGATGAATCCGTGCTGTTCCGGAATGTGAAGGTCGAGCCGGGCGTGACGCTCAAGCACTGCGTTGCCATGCAGGGCTGCGTCATCGGCGCGGGCGCGCAGATCGCCTATGCCGTGCTGGATAAAGGCGTCGTCGTGCGGCCCGGGTCGATGCTCATCGGCACCTGGGAGCACCCTGTGATCATTTCCAAAGGAGAGACAGTATGAAAATTGTACACGCAGCATCCGAAGCCGCACCGTTTATCAAGACCGGGGGGCTGGGCGATGTGATGCAGGCGCTGCCTGCCGCGTTAAGCCGTTACCGCGATTGTGAGGTCAGCCTGTTTCTGCCCCTGTACGGCACGATCAAGCAGGACCCTTTGATCCATCTGCAAAAAATCACGGACTTCACCGTATTTCTCGGCTGGCGGGAGCAGTATGTCGGCCTGTTCCAGCTGAAGAGCCGGGCCAAGAAAAAGGTCTATTTTATCGACAACGAATTCTACTTCTGCCGCGACCGCATTTACGGCGAGGGCGATGATGCAGAGCGTTTTGCCTTCTATTCCAAGGCCGTTCTCGCCTGCATCGCCTTCCTGGGGCTGGACCCGGATATCATCCAGTGCAACGACTGGCAGACCGCCTGCATCCCCGTCTTCCTGCGTGCGGAATTTGCGCAACAGTTCCCCCACGCCAAATGCGTTTTCACGATCCACAACATCGAATACCAGGGCTGGGCGGACCGGGATTTCTTCTCGAACGTTCTGGCCCTGCCGGAGCAATACCGGGATGATCTGACCATGGGCGACTCCATCAACCTGATGAAAGGCGCAATCATGACGGCAGACCGGGTCACGACCGTCTCGGAGACCTATGCCCAGGAGCTGCATTACAGCTACTTCGCCCACGGGATGGAGACCTGCCTCGGTTACCGGGGCGCGGATTTCTCCGGCATCCTCAATGGCATTGATACAACCGTCTTCAACCCCGCGCAGGACAAGCTGCTGACCCAGCCCTACGGCGCGGACACGATGCGCGAAGGCAAGGCCGCCTGCAAGGCGGCGCTGCAGCGGGAGGTCGGGCTGGAGGTCCGGCCGGAGGTCCCCGTTCTCGCCATGGTGACCCGCCTGGCCGGGCACAAGGGCATTGACCTACTGTGTTATATTCTGGACCGGCTCCTGGAGCGGGACGTCCAATTCGTCCTGGTCGGCTCCGGCGAGGCGCGGTTTGAGGACGCGCTGCGGTCGGCTGCCGAACGCTATCCCGGCCGCCTCGCCGCGATCCTGCGCTATGACGGGCAGCTGGCCAACCGGATCTACGCCGGGGCGGACCTCTATTTAATGCCGTCGCAGGCGGAGCCCTGCGGGCTGTCCCAGCTCATTGCGATGCATTACGGGACAGTCCCCGTCGTCCACGCCACCGGCGGCCTGCGAGATACCGTTCTCCCCTACGACCCGGCCACCGGCGCAGGCCGTGGCTTCACCTTCCAAAGCTACAACGGCGACGATTTCCTGGCCGCCATCGACCGGGCGCTGGCGCTGTTTACCAGCGACCGCGCCGCCTGGGACAAGCTCGCCCAGCAGGATATGCGAGAGGACTTCAGCTGGCGCGTCCCGGCCAAAGCCTATCGGGCGCTGTTTGCCAGCCTGCACGAGGACTGAGCGCAATGCGCATCCTATATAACAGTCTCGAGACCTGTTACAAAACGCCCTTCGGGACCTTACTTCCGGGGCAGGACTGCCGGATGCGGCTGGCCATCCCTGCCAGTTGTCAGACCAGGCAGGTTGCCTTGGTCGTGGAGCAGGAAAACGGCGCGCCCGCGTTCTCCGTTCCATTTTCCCTGCAGCGGCGGGAGGGGCCGTATGAATGGTACGGCGGCACGTTCCAGATCGCGGACACCGGCCTGTATTTTTACTATTTCCGCATTGAGACCGCCAATGAGACCTTCCGCCTCTTTCAGCAGGGGGAGGACACCAATATGGAAGCGGGCGGCAAATGGCAGCTCAGCTGCGTGACGGACCGCTACCCGGTCCCGCCCTACGCCCAGGGCGCGGTCATGTACCAGGTCTTCCCCGACCGGTTTTTCCAGATCGGGCAGCCAGACCTTGCCGGAAAGCTGACACCGTTCCGCATCCATGCAGACCAAGCCGAAACGCCGGACTACCGCCCGGACGCGGATGGCATCGTCCGCAACTGCGATTTTTACGGCGGCAACTTCGCCGGGATCGCGGCAAAGCTGCCGTATCTGCACGCCCTTGGCGTCTCGCTGCTCTATCTAAATCCGATCTTTAAAGCCTATTCCAACCACCGGTACGACACCTGCGACTACCGCCAGCCGGACCCAATGCTTGGCACGGCGGCAGATTTCACCGCCCTGTGCGAGGCGGCCCACCGGCTCGGCATCCGCGTCATTCTGGACGGCGTCTTCTCCCACACCGGCTGCCGGAGCATTTACTTTGACCGTGACGGCGAATTTGGCGGCGGGGCCTGCACCGGGCCAGGCAGCCCGTATTACAGCTGGTACACCTTCCAGCACTTCCCCGACCGCTACACCAGCTGGTGGGGCATCGACACGCTGCCGTGTGTCAACGAGCTGGACCCGGGCTATCTTGATTACATCATCGACGGGCCGGACAGTGTCGTGGCCCATTGGCTCCGCCTGGGGGCCGACGGCTACCGCTTAGATGTGGCCGACGAGCTGCCGGACGCTTTTATTCTCCGGCTCAAAGACCGCATCCGGCAGGTCAAGCCCGACGCACTGCTCATCGGCGAGGTCTGGGAGGACGCATCCAATAAAATCGCCTACGGCCAGCGCCGCCGCTATTTTATCGACGGAGCGCTGGATTCGGTCATGAATTATCCCTGGCGCAAGGCGATTTTGGACTACTGCCAGGGCTGGGACGATGGCACGACCCTGCGCCAAAGCGTCCTGCGCATCGCAGAAAATTACCCGGCAGGGGTCTTAAACTGCGTGATGAACATCCTGGGAACCCACGATACGCCCCGGATCCTCTCCCTGCTGGGCGGCAGCTGCGACGGCACAAAGGATGAGCAAGCGCAGCGCCAGCTCTCTCCTCGGCAGCGGGCCCAGGCGCTGGAGCGGCTGCAAATGGCAGCGTTTCTGCAATTTATGCTGCCAGGCATGGCCTGCATCTATTACGGCGACGAGGCCGGGATGGAAGGCTGCGGCGACCCGTTCAACCGCCGCTATTTCCCCTGGGGCGCAGAGGATACCGCCTTGACCGCGTATTACCGCACGCTGGCCGCCCTGAAAAATCAGGAACCGGCGCTGAAAACGGGAACCATCGGGGCCTTTACTGCGTCCAATGGGCAGGTGCAGTTTACAAGACGCGCGCCGGGCAGCGCGCTGCAGATCTCCTGCAACCGCTCCGCCCTGCCGATGCAGGCCCAGGGGCAGCTGCTTTTCGGCAGCAAGCTGGCGCTGGCTGCGCCAGGCGAGATCACGCTGCAGCCCGGCGGGCTCTGCCTCTCCCGACTCCCGGCAACAGAAGAGAAAAATTTACCCACAAGCGAGGTATCTTATGAATTGTAAAGAATGCGGCAGACAAATCCCCGACGGGGCGCTGTTCTGCAAATACTGCGGCGCGCAGGTGGAAAAGCAAGCTGCGGAGACGGAAGACGTCGCCGCGCCCATCCAGCACCCCCGCCGCAGAGCAAAGAAAAAGCGCGGCCCGAAACCGGCGGCGATCCTGGCCATCCTCCTGATCCTGGCCGCGGGCGTCGCAGCGGGCGTGCTGATTTGGAAAAACAGTGGGCAGACTCCAGGCAGCGATACGCCGCCGGCGGAGGTCCAGGCCCCCACCGTGACCGCCAGCATCTCGCCCCGGAACAGCCAGGTCGAAGTCGGCAGCAGCCTGGTGCTCAGTGCCAAGCTCTCGGATGCGGCGCAAACGCCGAAAAGCGTCACCTGGCAGAGCAGTGATACTGCCATCGCCACCGTCTCGGATGGCATCGTCCGGGGCATCGCGCCGGGGCAGGTACAGATCACCGCCAAGCTGGCGCTGGAGAGTGGCAAGAGCATCGAGGCGGAGACGACCGTCCGGGTCGTCAGTCCCAGCGTGGTCTATACCCTCTCGGTCACACCGGCGGACGTCTCCCTGCATGTCGGCGACGCCACCCGGCTGGAAACGCAGCTGGACCCGGCGCCGGAAGCCGACGTAACGGTAGAGCGCACAGACTGGACTTCGGATAACACCGCCGTCGCCACAATCGCCGACGGCCGGGTCACCGGCGTCGCCGTCGGGACGGCGAAGATCACCGTCACCCTGACCCTGTCCAATGGGCAAACCGTGACGGCAAGCGTCCCGGTCACCGTCGCGCAGCAGCCCGCACCGGCGCAGACGCCGGAGAACAACACCCAGCCCCAGCAGCCGACGCAGCAACAGCCTGCCCAGCAGCAGCCGCAGACCCCGACCCCCGCGCAGCCCAGCCAGTCCCAGGGCACATCTATTGACTATATCCTGCCTGCCAGCAACACGGCGCTTGTCAGCTATGACACGCTGCGCACCCTCTCTGATTGGCAGCTGCGCCTGGCGCGCAATGAGATCTATGCCCGCCATGGCCGCCGGTTCAACGACGCCCAGCTGCAGGCCTATTTTGATGGCAAGAGCTGGTATCACGGTACCATCGCGCCGGACGCCTTTGACGCCAGCGTTTTGAATGACACCGAGCTTGCCAATATCTCGCGCATCCAGGAAGTGGAGGCCCAGCGCAAATGAGAAAGCTTCTTTGCCTCATCCTCGCTGCCCTGCTGCTCTGCTTTGCAGGCTGCGGCCAAACAAGCGGCAGCCCCGGCGCTGCGTCTGCCGAACCGGTCGAGAACACCGGCTCCCCCGCAAGCGAACCGAAGACGAACACGCCGGACGTGCCGGAGACGCCTGTGTCCAACGGCCGCACCGTCGTCCTCGACCCGGGCCACCAAGCGGGGGGCGACGCTGGGCAGGAGCCCATCGGCCCCGGCTCCAGCCAGATGAAAGCCAAGGTCGCCACCGGGACCCAGAGCAGCTTTACAGGTCTTCCAGAATACCAGCTGACCCTGGATATTGCCCTGCAGCTGGAGCAGGCCCTGCTGCAGCGGGGCTACACCGTCTACCTGACCCGGCGGGATAATGAGACCACCATCAGCAACGCCGAGCGGGCGCAATATGCCAGCCAGGTCGGCGGGGAGATCCTCGTGCGGCTGCATGCCAACGGCAGCACGGACCCGGTAGCAAACGGCGCAATGACCATCTGCCAGACGCCGGAAAATCCCTACCAGAGCTGCTACGACGCTTCGCATCTGCTCTCCCAGCACCTGCTGGACGCCTACTGTGCCGCCACCGGCTTTGCAAGCCAGGGCATCTGGGAGACGGACACGATGACTGGCATCAACTGGTGCAGCATCCCCAGCACCATCGTCGAAATGGGCTATATGACAAACGAAAGTGATGACGCCCAGATGGCCGACCCGGCCTTCCAGGAAACCATGGTCCAGGCCCTAGCCGACGGTATCGACACCTACTTTGCCGAAGCGGATAAGACCTTCGCCTAACCATTTATAAACC
>CAUBQU010000004.1 GCA_958438185.1 uncultured Oscillospiraceae bacterium | reverse complement strand
GATATCAAGAACAGCCTCTCGGCCTTCCTCTACAAGAACACCAAGCGCAGCCCCATGATCCTGCCCGTTATCATGGAGATTTGAGCCTAATATGCCAAACGCCCCGGCTTCCCGGCGGGGCGTTTCTATCAGCGGCGCACTGTTTTTCAGCCTGTAAGCCGCCTTTCTCGTCGTTATACTTTATACTTTTCGTAAATCTTTTTATAGCTCCAGATCATAGCCGGGAGACCCAGGACGCAGCCGACGACGATCAAGGCAGCTGCCAAGGTTCCGCTCCACAGGCCCGCAAACGCAGCGGCCCAAAAAATCAGGGAGTATACGATCCACATCTGGCCATTGGCGCGATTATACGCCGGGATATCTGCGATTTCCGACGCTTTCACCTCTGGGCCGGACCAAAACCACATTGGCTTTTCTCTACGCCAGGCAAAAATGCCGATTCCCGTTAAGATCGCGCTGCACGGGACCATGATGATAAGCCAAATCAGATTTTCCATCGTTCTAACCTCCCGCTCTGCCCCGCTGTTTGGCGCCAGCGCAGCAGAAAACCGAAAAAAGCACAAGCACAGCCACAGCGGCGCGGGCCGCTGTGGCTGTTTGGCTGCTTCCGCAGCATACTGCACGTCACAGCGTGCAGAGGAAATAAATGAGAACCAGCGCGCCCAGGGCAATGCGGTAGATGCCGAAGGCAGAGAAGGTGTGCCGCTTGACAAAATCCATCAAGAAGCGGATCGTCACGACGGAGACCAGGAACGAGACCAGGCAACCCAGCAGCAGGATCACGACCTCTTGCCCGTTGATCCCAACGCCGGTGCCGATAAACTTGACGATTTTCAGCAGGCTTGCACCCACCATGGTGGGGATCGCCAGAAAAAAGGAGAATTCCGCCGCCACGCCCCGGGAGAGGCCCAGCAGCATCCCGCCCAGGATCGTCGAGCCGGAACGGGAGGTCCCGGGGATGATCGACAGGACCTGGAACGCGCCGATCAGCAGTGCATCCCGGTATGTCACCTGGTCGACATGGGAAAGCCGCGGCTCTGCACCGGCACGGCGCCGCTCGATGACGATAAACGCGACACCGTAGACGATCAGGGCGATGGCCACGGAGACGTAGTTGTAAAAGTGCGCATTGAACCAATCGTCCAGCAAAAACCCGATGATCGCCGACGGCAGAACGCCGACAATGATCTTGAACCACAAATTCCAGATCCGGCGCTTTTTCTTCTCCGGCTTCTTACCGAAGGGCCACAGGCGCTTCCAAAACAGCAGCACCACCGCCAGGATCGCCCCCAGCTGGATGACGACCTCAAACATGTCCCAAAATTCCTTGGAGACATCGAGCTTGATAAAATTATTCAGCAGGATCAAATGCCCCGTCGAAGAGATCGGCAGCCACTCTGTGATGCCCTCCACGATGCCGAGCAAAATCGTTTTCAGCAATTCCAGCAAGAACATAGCTTACCCCCATCTGCGCAAAACACTTCGAATACCGTACCAGTATACCACACCTGCCCTGCCCTGACAAGGAAAAACATACTGCCTATTTCATTTCTTCAAAAAACATATGAAATGCCGTCGGCAAGGCAAAGCGCTGCGCGATCTCAGACGGCGCTGCCCAGGTAAATGCCGCCGGGGCCGCACCGCATTGGAAATAATACGCCGTCATGCGCCAGGTGATGTGGGTAAAAATATGCTGCCGCGCGACGCTTTTTTCCAGCTGCCGGGGCCGCACGCCCCACTGCTCCGCCTGCGCGATCGCCTGGGCGGCCGATAACTTGCCCAGCACATTGGGGTACTGCCACAGCCCGGCCAAAAGCCCCTTAGAGGGGCGCTTTTCCAGCGCCTGGCGGCCGTCGCAGGTGAAAAGAAATACCGTCCGCTCCTCCACCCGCCGGGCAGCCTTTGGCGCGCGGACCGGGTATGCGCAGGGGTTGCCTGCCGCTTTGGCCCGGCAGAGCGCCTGGAGCGGGCACTGGCCGCACAGCGGCGCACCGTTGGGCAGGCAAACGAGCGCCCCCAGCTCCATCAGGCTCTGGGTAAATGCACCGCACTGCCCCGCCGGATAGACCGCCGCCAGGGTCTTGGTGATCTCGCGCCGAAGCGCCGGGCGCTCCAGCGGTGTGGCGTCGGCCAGGAAGCGGGTCATGACCCGCAGCACATTACCATCCACCGCAGGCTCCGGCTGCTCGAAGCAGATCGACGCGATGGCTCCGGCGGTATACGGCCCGATGCCCGGCAGCGCCCGGATGGCCGTGATGTCCCGGGGGAATTCGCCGCCGTAGTCCCGGCAAATGCACTGGGCCGCCTTTTGCAGATTGCGCACCCGGGTATAATAGCCCAGCCCCTGCCAGAGCTTATTCAGCACCTCCGGCGGGCAGGCCGCCAGGGCAGGGATATCCGAGCAGGTCTGCAAAAAACGGCTGTAATAGCCCCGCACAGCCTCGACCCGGGTCTGCTGCAGCATGATCTCCGACAGCCAAACATGATACGGTGCCCGGTCCTGCCGCCAGGGCAGCGTCCGGGCGTTTTCCCGGTACCACGGCAAAAGCCGCTCCGGCAGCGCCGCTGCCAGGGCCTGTCTTTCCTGCTCATTCATCCTATCGTCCCCATTTCCTTCGTGCTGCCGTTTTCCGCGATTATCATACCACACAGGGCAGGAAAACGCAAAACCCTTTCCCTGCTTGCCGGTGGAGAATTCTGTTGACTTTTGCCGCTAAGATATTTTCGGGTCCTTGCAGTATTCTGCTGTAAGGTAATTTGTAACACGGAGGAGAGAAACTTATGGAAAATCAGAATATTCCCGGCAAGGGCGCCGCGACCGCCAGTATGGTGCTCGGCATTATCTCGGTCGTCTGCTGGTTCTTCGGTTGGTCGCTGATCGTTTCGATTGTATTGGGTGTCGTTGGCCTGATTTTGGCTAGCAATGCGAAAAAGGCCGGCTTTGTCGGCGGGATGCAGACGGCAGGCTTCGTGCTGTCGCTGATCGGGCTCATCGGCGGCGGTGTCTTCCTGATCTCCTGCATCGCTTGCATCGGTGCAGTCGGCGGCGTCGCCGGTCTTGCAGATATTACTTACTCCCTGACTTGATTTTTATGCAAAAGCACTGCCGTCTTCCAGGCGGCAGTGGCGAGCTTGTCAAAAAAGTATTTTTGACAAGCTCTCAAACGCGACCCGCTACGCTGGGCTCGCGTTTGAAGGAGCTTGCACCCTGCTGCGCGCATAATTTTCACGCCGAAGGCGTAAAAATTCCACACTTGCAGGGCGTAAAGTATTTTCCCCGACGTACACGCCACCGGAGAAAATGATTGGACCCTATTTGCGCCTGCGGGCGCAAACTCTGCGAGGCTTTTGGCTATTTGAGCACTGCCGTCTTCCAGGCGGCAGTGCTTTTGTAAAATTGGAGGATTATGCTGCCCTATCTTCATCTGTTTGGCCGGGACGTTCCTGTCTATGGGCTCTCGGCGATGCTGGGCCTTGTTTTGGCCCTGTGCTATTTGAAGGCGACCCAGCCGAAGCGGACGCCGCTAGACGCCGATACGGAGCTGGCCCTGATCTGGGGCTGCATCGGCGCGCTCGTGGGTGCAAAGCTGCTGTATCTTGCCACGGTGCTGCCAGATTTTCTGCGCAACCTGCCGCTGCTCTGGCAAGCTCCCATGGATTTTCTGGCCCGCTATTTTCTGGGCGGCTTTGTGTTCTACGGCGGCCTGTTTGGCGCGCTGCTGGCGGCGTTTCTCTATTGCCGCGCCAGCCGCACCTCTTTTTCCGCCGCACTGGCCCAGCTACTGCCAGTTATTCCGCTGATCCACGCCTTTGGCCGCATCGGCTGCTTTTGCAGCGGCTGCTGCTATGGGCGACCTTCGCAGCGATTCGGGATCGCCTTTTCCCACGCCATCGCCGCGCCGAATGGCATCAAGCTGCTGCCGGTGCAGCTCTATGAAGCAGCCGCTGCACTGGGGCTTTTTGTCCTGCTTGCCGTACTGCGCCGCCGGGGAACGCCGGGGCGGCGGATGCTGACGGTCTATTTTCTGCTCTACGGCACCATCCGGTTCGTGCTGGAATTTTTCCGGGGCGACGGCTACCGGGGCTTTGTGGGGGCGCTTTCCATCTCCCAGGTTCTCTCGCTGGTCGTCATCGTTTTCGCGCTGGCGCTGTGCTTTCCCCGCCGCCGGGCGGCCCGGTAAGAACGGCTTCCCCGCAAATACGCAGGGGCTGATGCGTTTTCTTTTCGTATCAGCCCCTGCTTTTCTATTCTTCTCGGTTTCTTCTATTTTGCCTGGCTGCCGGTATACGGGACCCGCGGGTCACCGTAGAAGAAGACGGCAAGCGTCCCTGGGCCACAGTGGGCGGCGATGATCGTCCCAATATCGCAGAGCTTGACCGCCTCTGCCTCGAGCTTTGGGAAGCGCTCCAGCAGCGCGTCCCGCAGGCGCTTCGCGGCGGGCAGGCAATTGGAGTGGCAAATATAGCACTTGCCAGCATAATCCGCCCCATTTTCCGCATGCTCCTGCATCGTATCGAGGGTCTTGCGGATCGCCGCAGCCTGGCCGCGTACCTTGCCATAGGCGATGATGCGCCCCTTATCGTCCAGCCGCATGATCGGGCAGATATTCAAAATCGCACCGATGGCCGCCGCCGGGCCGGAGATCCGGCCGCTGCGCCGGTAATATTTCAGATCTGTGGAGTAAAATTGATGGTGCACGCAATGACGCTTCTCCAGCACCCACTGGGCGACCTCGTCCATCGGCACCCCGGCATCCCGCAGGTCCGCGGCGCTGTCGACCAGCATCCCGTAGCCGGAAGAACTGCACAGGGAATCGATCACCGTGATCTTCCGCTCCGGGTATTTCTCCCGCAGAGACTGGGCTGCCTCCTCAGCATTTTTGACCGACGGTGTCATCCCCGTCCCGAAGCCGATGTGCAGGACATCACCCTGCTGCAGCAGCGGCTCGAAAAATTCCAGGTATTGGAACGTATTGAGCTGCGAGGTGGAAGGTGCCTTCCCCTCCTCCAGGAATTGGTAAAATCGGGGCAACGCCGCAGGGTCGCGGCCCATGTCGTCCGGATACGCCGTTCCATCCACCACATAGGAATAAAACAGCACCGGAATATTCCGCTGCTCCATATCCCGATAGGGCAGGTCGACTGTCGATTCACACGAAAGGATCCATGCTGCCATAAACCGTCTCTCCTTTTCTCCACCGTTGGAATTTTGCCTGCGTGGCTGCTTTTTATTGCAGCAGCCATACAAATGTCGACGTCACAGATGCAATTGGGCACTTCACGCGCTCTTAACAGTTATTATAGCATAACCGCAGCGCGAAGCGCTGCATGCGCGGCAAAAGCCGCGCCAAAATCAGCAAAGCTGATTTTGGTTATCACTGTAACAGCGACACGAACTTTTTGCTCCGCAAAAACGCGCCCGTGGGCGCGCCGGCGCGTCATGCGCCGGTTCGTGGCTATTATCGCACAAAAAATGCGGCAATGCAAGTCTATTGCGCGTCATCCCGCCGGACCGGCTGGCTGGCGCCGGTATTTTTCACCGCGATCATCTCCGCCAAGATGCCGACTGCCAGCTCCTCCGGCCTTTGGCCGCCCAGGTCCAGGCCGATGGGCGCATGCAGCCGGGCCAGCTGCTGGGGCGGGATGCCCTGGCGCAGCAGCAGCGCGGAGATCGCCGCAACCTTTTTCCGGCTCCCCAGCATTCCAGCATAGGCAAACGGCTTTTGCAAAATGCCCCGCACAGCGTCCAGATCCGTCTCGTGGGAGAACGACGCCGCGACATAAAACGCGTCCGCCGGGGTGTCAAGCCGCGCCAGTGCCGTCTCATAGCACGTAACAGGAAGAAAGCGGTCCGCCAGCGCGACGGATTCCGCGATCTGCTCCGCCGGACGCAGGTCCAGCAGCCACCGCCGGAAGCCTGCCAGCTTCGCATATTGCAGCAGGCACCGGCCGACGTTCCCCCCGCCGCATAAAATCAGCAGCGGCGGCGCGGCAAACGTCTCGATCAGGACGGTAATCGCGCCGTAGCCGTGGCGGTACTGCAGCAGCTTCGTTTCGCCGGAGCCGATCAGCGCCAGCGCGTCCTGCACGGCTGCGTACTCCCCAGGCCCGCCGCCGATGGTCCCCATGGTCCTGCCATCTTCAAATACCAGCATCTTTCCCTGGGTGCGGGAGGTCGTCCCAGTGACCGCCGCCAGGGTCAAGACGGCGTAGCCCGCCCCCTGGGCCTCGGCCTGCTGTTGGGCCGCGAGAAATTCTGCCTGTTCCATGCGCTTGCTCCTTTTCTTTTTATGCTCCCAAAGCAACCCAGCCTTGGGCCAGATACAGCTATGACCGGTGCGGCGCACCGGTCATAGACGATTCTATCAGAAATGCAATTACTTGCCTGCGCCGTTCATCTCGCGCATAGCGTCCTTCCGGCTCAGGTTGACACGGCCCTTCTCGTCGATCTCCATGACCTTGACCCAGGTCATATCGCCGATGTTGAGGACGTCTTCCACCTTCTCGACCCGGTGATTCTCCAGCTTGGAGATATGCACCAGCCCGTCCTTGCCCGGAGCCAGCTCGACAAATGCGCCGATGGGCAGGATGCGGACAACCTTGCCATAATACAGCTTGCCGACCTCCGGCACGAAGCAGATGTCCTCGATCATCTTCTGAGCAGCGCGCACCGCTTCATGATCGACTGCGGAGATGAAGACAGAGCCGTCATCCTCGATATCGACCTTGGCGCCAGTGTCTGCACAGATCTTCTGGATGGTCTTGCCGCCAGAACCGATGACCTCACGGATCTTGTCCGGGTCGATGTGGATCGTCGTCATCTTCGGAGCATACTCCGAGACTTCCTTCCGCGGCTCTGCGATGCAGGGCAGCATGATCTCATGCAGGATCTCCAGCCGGGCCTTGCGGCAGCGCTCCAGCGCGTCGGCAATAATCTCCATTGTCAGGCCGTCGTTCTTCAGGTCCATCTGGATGGCCGTGACACCTTCCGTCGTACCGGCAACCTTGAAGTCCATCTCGCCGTGGAAGTCTTCCACGCCTTGAATATCTGTGAATGTTCTCCATTCTCCCGTCTCCTGGTCGGAGATCAGGCCACAGGAGATACCGGCCACCGGCCGCTTAATGGGCACGCCTGCGTCCATCAGCGCCAGCGTCGAACCGCAGATGGAGCCCTGGGACGTGGAGCCGTTGGAGGAGACGACCTCCGAGACCACACGGATGGCATAGGGGAATTCGTCGACCGGCGGGATGACCGGCAGCAGCGCCTTTTCCGCCAGGCTGCCATGGCCGATCTCACGTCGGGACGTCGAGCGGCTCGCTCTGGCCTCGCCCGTGGAGAACGCCGGGAAGTTGTAGTGATGGATATACCGCTTGGATTCCTCCTGATAGATGGTATCCAGCTTCTGGGCCATAGACAGGGTGTTCAGCGTGCAAATGGACAGGACCTGGGTCTGGCCTCTCGTAAACAGGCCGGAGCCGTGGACCCGGGGCAGAACGCCGACTTCCGCTGCCAGCGGACGGATCTCATCCATGCCGCGGCCATCGACGCGCTTGCCAGCCAGCAGCCACTTCTTGACGACCTTCTTCTGCATCTTATACAGGCAGACCTCGATGTTATCCTCAAAGTCCTCATATTTTTCTGCAAAATGGTTCGCAAAATCGACGCGGGCCGCCGTCAGGCGCTCTTCGCGGACGTTCTTGTCCGGCGTATCCAGCGCGTTTTCAATCTGGTCCATGCCATAGGCGCACAGATCGTCCAGCAAAGCATGGTTGACCGCTGCTTTTTCAAACGTGAATTTCGGCTTGCCGATGCAAGCGACGATGGAGTTGATAAATTCGACGACCTTGATATTCGTCTCGTGGGCCAGCTCAATGCACTTGAGCAGGATATCCTCGGGGATCTCCTTGGCTTCCGTCTCGATCATGACGACCTTCTCATGGGTCGATGCGATGGTGACAAAGCACTGGGACGCGTTGCGCTCCTCCTGCGAGGGGTTGACGATATATTCGCCATCGAGATAGCAGACGTTCGTCGTCGCCGTGGGGCCGTTCCAGGGGATGTCGGAATACGCCACGACCAGAGAAGAGCCGATGGCCGCCACGATCTCGACAGGGTTGTCGTAATCCTGGGCCAGGACGGTATTTGTCAGCACGACGTCGTTGCGCAGCTCGTCGTCAAACAGGGGCCGCATGGGGCGGTCGATCAGGCGGGAGATCAGGGTGCCGCGCTCCGAGGGGCGGCCCTCCCGGCGGTTGAAGCTGCCGGGGATCCGGCCGACGGCGTACATCCGCTCTTCGACCTCAATCGTCAGCGGGAAGTAGTCGATGCCGACCTTCGGCAGCGCCGAAGCGGTGACGGTGACGAGCACGACGGTATCGCCATAGCGGCAGATCGCCTCGGCGTTGGCCAGCTCCGCGACCTTGCCCGTCTCAACGGTGAAGGTCCGGCCGCCGATCTCTGTTTCGAAAATATGGTGGTTGGGGTACTGCTTATGGGTGATCATGTGGTTCCTCCTCAGTCAAACATGCTTGGCGCGGGAGGTTTAGCACTTGAAACTGCCGCCGCCGCGGCGGTGGTACTTTCAACTGCTAAATCATTTCCCGCGCCGGTCTTGGTTTTTCCAGCGCTGCGCAGAAAACGGGTGGCGTGTGGGCCACCCGCTTTTGTGCATATTACTTACGGATACCCAGCTTGGCGATGCAGGCTCTGTAACGGTTGATGTCCTTCTTGGCCAGATAGTCCAGCAGGCTACGGCGCTTACCAACCATCATGAGCAGGCCACGGCGGGAGTGGTTATCCTGCTTGTGCTCCCGCAGGTGCTCCGTCAGCTCGTTGATCCGGTAGGTCAGGATCGCGATCTGGACTTCGGGAGAACCGGTGTCGCCTTCGTGGGTCGCGTTCTCAGCAATGATCTTTGCCTTTGCTTCTTTGGAAATCATAATTTGTTCCACCTTTCTGAAAATACCCGCAAAACTAAGTCCCAGGCTGGCGGAGCCCTCCAGCGCGGAGGCGTCTCCCGAAACTGAGTATTGGGGTCTGCCGATACGACAGTGAGTTTATAATAGCATGCGCCGGGAAAAAAGTAAAGAAGAAAAACTTTTTTTCGCAGAAAATCCGGCCATTGTGACCGGGCCGACGCGTTTGCCTTCTAGGATACCCGCAGGCAGCCCGGTTTAACCCGCATCCACGGAAAATGAGAGGTTGATCTCCTCCAGCTGCGTGTCCAGCTGCCGATAGATCACACCGGCGCTGCGCAGCATCCGCTTCGATGCCCGGACATTATCGGTATCGGCGTATTTATCGCTGAGGTAAATGACCTCGCGGATCCCGCACTGGATGATGGCCTTGGCGCATTCATTGCAGGGAAACAGCGCCACATAAAGCTTCGCGCCTTTGAGCACCCGCCCGCCGGAATTCAGGATCGCATTCAGCTCCGCATGGACCACATAGGGGTACTTCGTCTCCTCCCCCTGGCGCTCCCAGGGAAATTCATCATCGGAGCAGCCGTTGGGCAGCCCGTTATAGCCGGTGGAGAGGATGATATTATCCTGCGAGACAATGCAGGCGCCGACCTGTGTGTTCGGGTCCTTACTGCGCTGCGCGGCCAGCAGCGCCACGCCCATAAAATATTCATCCCAGGAGATATAGTTCGTCCGTTTCATACGCTTGCTCCTTTTTTATCTCTGTCACGCAAATGCTGTGCACAACGGTATACTCTTAAATATTATACCACACACGGCTGAAAAAGGAACCCCAAAAATTGCGAAAAAGGGCCGCAGCCCGCGCAGATTACACGGTGCTGCGACCCAGCGTTCCCTTTATGCCAGGCTGGCAGCTAGGCGGATATTCTCCTGCAGCGACGCCAGCTGGATCTGGGAGGAGACGCCGCCGGTCCGCCGGTCAATCTCCCCATTGGCAGCGGGGTGATAGTACGCCCCGGCGTCCTCCGCTGCGCGCCCTGCCGCCATGGCAGCTTCCAGAATACTGCGGTCGGTGATCCGCTGCGCCGCCGGAATGGGCTGCAGCAGAAGCAGGCCGCCGTCCTGCGTCAGCTGCCGGACCTGCGCTGCCGTCTCCACCGCGGTCCCGGGCAGCTCCAGCGCCACCGGCGGCCGCACAAATAAATACCCGGTGCAATCCGGCCCCGCCAGATGCACACCCCGCGCTTGCAGCCAGGCAAGCGTCGCCGGGATATCCAGCATATCCTTGGGCGAGGTCGCGATCAGCGCCACTGGGATCTGACAAAGCGCCGGCAGGTCCGGGCACAGGGCCTCACCCCGCAGAGGGCCGATCCCGCCCATGCCGCAGGTGACAGCCAGGCCGATCCCCAGCTTTGCGCAGGCCGCCATCGTCCCGCTGGCAGTCAGCGCGCCGCTGACACCGTGCGTCAGCGCCGCCTCCAACTGGTTGCAATCAATGCGGCAGACCTCAGCCGCCCGGGTCCGAAAGGGCAGGAAGGCGGAAAGGTCGCCGATCTGCAAGCGCCCACGGTCGACCCACGCCAGTCGCGCCGCCGGGCAGCGCCACTGGGCGGCCAGGTCCGCATTGGTGATCGAACGCAGGCCATGGGTCAAAAGCGCTGTTTCAACAAGGTGCTCCATCAGGCCCAGTCGTCCAGCTCTGCAACATTGTCACAGGTGACCAGCGTCAGCGGCAGATAGATGGGATCCGCATATTCCTTCCCCTGCGCGATCGCCACAGCCAGCTGCAGTGCAGCTTCCGTGTACTTCACGCTGGAGTAGGACATACTGCCGGTCATTTTGCCTTCCTTCAGCGCTGCCCGGGCATCGTCGGTAAAGTCAACACCGTAGACCAGCACATCCGTCCGGTTCTCTGCTTCCAGCGCTTCGACCGCAGCCAGCGCCATCACGTCATTGCAGGCGAAAATGCCCTTCAGGTCCGGATGGGCCGTCAGAATATCCTTCGTCGCGTCAAAGGCCTTCGTCGCATCCCAATCGCAGGGGACGGAAGCAACCAGGTCGATGTTCTCCGCAGCTTCCAGCACGTCTGTCGCACCGGCGGTACGGCCTTCGGACTGGCCAGCGCCGGTCAAGCCCTGCAGGATAGCGACCTCGCCGCCCTCCGGCAGCCGCGCGATCATATCATTGGCAACCGTCGCACCCTGTTCTTTGAAGTTGACAGTGATCTTGCCATCGAGATGGCCGCCTGCCTCTGCCAGCGCGTCCGTATCCACACCGGGGCCCAGGTTGATGACCTTAATACCATTTTCGTTGCACTTGACAATACCGGGAATCAGGTTTGTCCCATCAATGGGGGAAACGATGATGACATCATAGTCCATATCCGCCATAGTCATCAAAACATCCAGCTGACTCTGGGTATCGCCTTCCGTCGTACCGGTCTGCACGTCAATGCTGACGCCCAGTTTCTCCGCTGCAGTTTCGTAGCAGTCCTTCATATTGGCCCAGAACTGATTTGTCAGAGAGATGATGACCGCGCCAATCTTCTCGCCGTTGGGAGCCGGGACATCGCCCAGCTGTTCCGCCATGGACTTGTCAAATTCCGCATACAGCTCATCGGCGACAGAGGCCTCCTCCGCGCCATCGCCGGTCGATGCGTCGGGCTGGTTTGCCAGCTCATCCGATCCTGTCGTCGGCGCCGCGCTGCCAGGGTCTGTCGCCTTGTCGCTGCCGCAGCCCGCCATACAAGAGACGACCAGCAGCATTGCCAAAAGCAGTGCAAGTAACTTTTTCATTGTTTTTTCCTCCATATCATTTTATGTATAAAGGCCAGTCCTGGCCCTTATGCCGATTTTATACCCGCTGTCGGCGCTGCCGCAGCTCCGCCGTGATAACGGCGCACAGCAGGATCACGCCGGTGATCAGCTGCTGATAATAGGACGAAACACGCAGCAGAGTCAGTCCATTGCGGATGCTGCTCAGCAGCAGCACCGCCACCGTCGTCCCAATCAGCGCGGCCTGGCCGCCATGCAGCGGCGTACCGCCCATAATGACGGCAGTGATGGCATCCATCTCCATATTCAGCCCGGCGTTGGGCTCCGCGGAATTGAGCCGTGCCGTGATGATCATCCCCGCCAAGGCTGAAAGAAAGCCCATCAGCGCAAAGGCGCTGATCCGCCACGGTCCAAGCCGCACACCGCTGCGCCGCAGCGCCATCGGATTGCTGCCCAGGGTCATGATATAATGACCCCAACGCATTTTGTAAAGCAGCGGCAGCGCCAGCAGCAGTACCACGATTGCCATGCTTACACCCCGCTCCATGCCGCAAAAATCCCCGTAGCCAAAAACGCGGAACGCCTCCGGCAGCTTACTCACCGGCGTGCCCAGGGTCACGACCAGCGCCAGCCCCCGGTAAAGCAGCGATGTCGCCAGGGTGATGATAAACGCATTGATGCCGGTAAAGTGGACCAGTGCGCCATTGAGCGTCCCCATGGCCGTGCCCGCCAGCAGGCCCAGCAGGACCGCCGCCGGGACTGCCATACCGTTCTGCATACACTTTGCCGCTAAAATAGCAGAGAGGGATAAGATTGCCCCCACAGAAAGGTCGATCGCCCCAGCAGCAATGATAAACGTCATGCCAATGGCCAGCAGCAACCGGAAGGAGCTGGCCTCAAGAACGTTCGTCAAGTTCTTACCGGCAAAGAACAGGCCGGTGCGCAGCTGCAAAAACAGGCCCATCGCAAAGCAAAAACCGATGAGCAGCCACAGCGCTCCATGGCGCTGCAAAAATTGCTTCATGCCAGTACCCCCTGCTCCCGCTGCAAAATCAGCCGGTGCAGCGCTTCCGGTGAAGATTCCTTTGCCCAAATATCTGCAATGCACCGCCCAGCCCGCATCACGTAGATCCGGTCCGCAAGGTCAAAGACCTGGTAAATATCATGGCTGACCAGCAGCAGCGTATGCCCAGCCTGGTGCAGCCGGTGCAGCAGCGCCATCGTCTGGTGCGACTCCCGAATGCCCATCGCCGCCGTCGGCTCATCAAGCAGCAGCAGGCTGCCCGGCTTGCGCATGGCCCGGGCAATGGCGACCCCCTGCCGCTGCCCGCCGGAGAGCACCCGCACCGGGACAGTCAAATCTGGGATCACGATCTCCAACTGCTGCAGTAGCGCCACGGCCTCCTGGGCCATCCGGCGACGGTCCAAAAATGGTCCCCGCCGCAGCTCCTGGCCCAGGAAAATATTCTCGTAGCTGTTCTTGCAGGCGTCCAGGCTCAGGTCCTGGTAGACCGTCCGAATTCCCATATCCAGCGCCTGCCGGACCTGCAGTCGCCGGTAGGTCTGCCCGCCGACGGTGATACTGCCGCTGTCCGGCGCCAGATTGCCGGACAGCAGCTGGATCAAGGTAGATTTCCCGGAACCATTGTCGCCGACAATGGCGGTCACCATGCCCTGCTGTACGGTGAGCGAAACATCCTGCAGCGCACGGACCGCGCCAAATGCCTTGCTGACCCCGCGTACAGATACGATCGTCTCGTTCATCCTACCGGTTCCTTTCCGCCAATACCCCCTTCTCCAGGGAAAAAATACAAAAAACCGCACTTCCCGATGCGGTTTTTTGCTGCTGCCTGCCCTGAGGACTTGGGCAAGCAGCTATATCGGCTTGCTCTCGAGTTTGACGACTCATAGCCATATTATATACGTTATTTTTCAAAAAGTCAAACGATTATCCAAAATTTATTGCTTCAAATAAAAAAATTTGCACCGGCAGCCGTATTACACACGCTGCCGGTGCATTTTATTGTGCCGAAAACTTAGATCATGCTCTCTTCCCAGCAATCCGGCGCCTGGAAGCCCATCATTTTCACGATAGTCGGCGCGACATTGGCCAGGCCGTACTTGCCATCCTTGATCGTCCATTTCTGATCTGGGTCGTAGATGATGAACGGGACCGGGTTTAGAGAGTGGGCCGTCCGGATAGACGTCTTGCCCTTTTTCGTCTCTGTCATCTGGTCGGCATTGCCGTGGTCTGCCGTGACGCAGACGGTGTAGCCGTACTGGTCTGCCGCATCTAGGATTCGCTGCACGCCAGCATCCACACACTCCATGGCCGTCACGACTGCTTCCATCACGCCGGTATGGCCGACCATATCGCCGTTGGGATAGTTGCAGCGCAGGAAGTCAAACTGCTTGGAGGCCATCTGCTTGACCATGCAGTCCGTAATCTCCTTGGACTTCATGGCGGGCGCCTGCTCGAAGGGGATGACGTCCGAGGGGATCTCCTCATACGTCTCCAGCTTCTCGTCCACCTTGCCGGAGCGGTTGCCGTTCCAGAAATAGGTGACATGGCCGTACTTCTGCGTCTCCGAGACGGCATATTCCCGGATGCCGTGGGCGCACAGCACCTCCGTCAGCGTATTCTTAATGACCGGCGGCTGCACCAGATAATGGGTCGGGATGTTGAGGTCGCCGTCATACTGGAGCATCCCGGCAAACTTCACGCCGGTGTAATCGCCCCGGTCGAAATGATCAAAGTCCTTGCGGTCAAAGGCCAGGGAGATCTCCTGCGCCCGGTCGCCGCGGAAGTTGAAGAGGATAACACTGTCGCCATTGGCGATCTTCGCCACCGGCTGGCCATCCCGGGCGACGACGAAGGCGGGCAGGTCCTGGTCGATGCAGCCGGTCTCGGCGCGGTAGGTCTCAATGGCCTCCTGGGCGGAGGCGAACATCCGGCCCTGGCCCTGGACATGGGTGCGCCAGCCCTGCTCGACCATAGGCCAGTTGGCCTCGTAGCGGTCCATCGTGATCTGCATTCTGCCGCCGCCGGAGGCGATGGCATAGTCAAAGCCCTCGCCCCGCAGAGAGGCAAGCGTCTGCTCCAGCTCGTCCACATAGGTCAGCGCCGAGGTCGCCGGGACATCGCGCCCATCCAGCAGGATATGGCAGTAGCACTTGCGGATGCCCAGCTCCCGGGCCTTTTTCAGCATCGCGATGAGGTGGCTGATATTGGAATGCACATTGCCGTCAGACAGCAGGCCCAAAAAATGCAGCGCCTTGCCGTTTTCCAGGCAATTGTTCGTCAGGTCTTTCCAGGTCTCGGACTGGAACAGGCTGCCGTTTTCGATGGATTCGCCCACGAGCTTTGCGCCCTGGGAATAGATCTGGCCGCAGCCCAGCGCATTGTGCCCGACCTCGGAGTTGCCCATATCGTCATCCGTCGGCAGGCCGACGGCGGTACCGTGGGCCTTGAGCCAGGTATAGGGGCAAGTGGCAAACAGCTTATCCAGCGTCGGGGTCTTGGCCTGGGCGACTGCGTCGCCTGCGCCGCCGTCACCTTTGCCGACGCCATCCATAATTACTAAAACAATCGGTTTTTTCATAACGCTTCCACCTTTCATAAAACAACCAAACTTTGAAGTTCGCCTGTATTTTACAACATTTTCCCACCGGGTACAATAGCAATTTTCAAAAACGGAGGCTTTACAAGAATAATTCCGCGCTGTTATCAAACAGCCGCCGGACCCGGTCCATCAGCGGCGCAAATTCCGGCCCGTCCGGGCTGGCAGGATCGGCCAAATACGCCACGGCGGCCACCTGCGCCGCCTGCAGCACCGGCACGCCGCTGCCCAGCGCAGCGCAGCGCAGCGCCGGCAGGCCGTGCTGCCGCCGGCCGAACAAGTCCCCCGGTCCCCGCAGCTCCAGGTCTGCCTGGGCAATGGCAAAGCCGTCCCGGGTCCTGCAAAGGGCCTTGAGCCGCTGCCGTGTCTCCGGATTTTTCGTGTTGGAGACCAGGATGCAATAGCTCTTGATCTCGCTCCGACCGACCCGGCCCCGCAGCTGGTGCAGCTGGCTCAGGCCAAACCGGTCCGCATTTTCGATCACGATCAAATTCGCGTTGGGGATATCCACCCCAACTTCAATGACCGTCGTCGCCACCAGGATCTGCGTTTGCCCCTGGGCAAATGCGTCCATGATCTTTTCCTTTTCCTCGCCCCTCATCTGGCCGTGGACCACCGCGATCTGCAGCTCCGGCAGTGCCTGCCGCAGCGTCTCGGCCCATTGGGCGGCCGATTTCAGCTCCGCCGTCTCGCTCTCCTCCACCGCCGGGCAGATCACAAAGCACTGGTGCCCCGCCTCCACCTGCTTGCGGAGAAACGCATTGATCCGAGGCCGCAGCGCCTCGGAAACCAGAAATGTATCGACCGGCTGGCGGCCCGGGGGCTGCTCGTCGAGGATTGAGACATCAAGATCGCCGTAGAGGATCATGGAAAGTGTCCTGGGGATCGGCGTCGCGGAGAGCAGCAGCAGATGCGGCAGCTCCCCCTTCTGGGCCAGCGCCGCCCGCTGGGCCACGCCGAAGCGATGCTGCTCATCCGTCACGACCAGGCCCAGATTTGCAAAGGTCGTCGTCCCGGACAGCAGCGCGTGGGTCCCGATGACGATCTCCAGCTCGCCTGCCTGCAGCGCAGCCCGCAGCGCACGCTTTTCGGAAACCCTTTGCGACCCCGTCAGCAGGCCGCAGCGCAGCCCGAGGCGCTCAAACAGCGGCGCCAGAGATTGGAAATGCTGCTCCGCTAAGATCTCCGTCGGCGCCAGCAGCGCGCTTTGCACGCCGTTTTTTGCCGCGCAGACAATCGCAGCCGCCGCGACCATCGTCTTGCCGCTGCCCACATCGCCCTGCACCAGACGGCACATCGGCCGCCCCTGGGCAAAGTCCTGCAGGATCTCCCCGATGACCTGCTGCTGCGCCCTGGTCAGGGTAAAGGGCAGCGCCGCATAAAACGCGGTCAGGTCCGTCTCGGAAAACGGCGTCTTCTTTTGCCGCGTCCGGCGCGCCTTGCTCAGCTGCAGCCCCAGGGAGAAAATAAAGAATTCCTCAAAGCTGATCCGCCGCTGCGCCGCCTCCAGAAGCGCCTGGGAGGCCGGTACGTGGATCTGCCGGTAGGCCTGCCGCGCGCTGCACAGCCCATACTGCACCTGCACCTTCTGCGGCAGCAGGTCCGGCATCTGGTCCGTCAGCTCCAGTGCCTGGGCGATCATTCGGTTAAGGGCACCATTGCGCAGCCCCGCTGTCAGCCCATAGACCGGCACGATGCGCCGGGTCAGGACGCCTTCCTTCTCCGCGGACTCAAAGACGGGATTGATCACCCCGTAGCCCCGGTCGTCGCCCTGCAGTGTGCCGTAAAAAAAGTACGTCTGGCCGTATTCCAGCTGACGATTCAGGTAAGGCTGGTTGAAAAAAGTTAAAACCAATCGCCCGGTATGATCGGCCACCACAACTTTTGCCACCGCCTGCCCATTGCGGGTAAGTCCCACGCGGGGCCGTTGTATGACCATGGCAGAAAAGCACGCAGGCTTTCCCACCTCCATTTCGCAAATGGGGCACAGCTGGCTGCGGTCCTCATAGGACCGGGGGTAATAGGTCAAAAGATCATAGATCGTCTCAATGCCCAGCTTTGCCAGCAGCTTCGCTCTGGCCGGGCCAACGCCCTTTAAATACTGCACACTGTCAAATAATTCCATTCCGCCGCCCCCTTTCTGCCGCCGTTATGATTTTCCGAATTTGCGGCAAACTATCCATGTCCCGCGCCTGCACAGGATAAAAAAGGAGATGCTGCACGCAGCATCTCCCAAAAAGCCATGAATTAAGCCATGTGATTCAGTTTGACCGTCATGCTGCTCTTCTTGCGCGCAGCGTTGTTCTTATGAAGGATCCCCTTCGTGACAGACTGATCAACCATCTTAACGGCTGCCTTGTAAGCGCTATCGGCCTTCTCACGGTCGCCTTCAGCAACGGCAGTATCAAACTTTTTCAGCGTAGATTTCAGAGTGGACTTGTACATCTTGTTTCTAGCGTTACTGATCTTGGACAGTTCGACTCTTTTCTTTGCAGATTTAATGTTGGGCACGGAATACACCTCCTCAATAGCGTTTATAAGATCTTACCGCAAGCATTTAACCTCATGCAGAAATATATTATAG
>CAUBQU010000003.1 GCA_958438185.1 uncultured Oscillospiraceae bacterium | reverse complement strand
TGTTACCGCCGTGAAAGGGCGGTGTCTTAACCACTTGACCAACGGGCCTGGTAGCGGCAATCTGATTTGAACAGATGACAGGCCGGGTATGAACCGGGTGCTCTACCAACTGAGCTATGCCGCCATATTTCTGCTGCAGTGCAACAAATGCGCGTCACAGCAAGGGTAATTATAGCTGAATGGTGCCAATCTGTCAAGAGAAAAAATGAAATTTTCTATAAAAAAGTATGATTTCCGCTGCAGGCGGTTACAACTCCCCTGAGGAGGTGGCATTTTGAAGCTTTGGAGGGAGCTGGTGATCTTCTATCTGGGCGGGATGCTCTATATGGCGCTGGAGCTGGCCTGGCGGGGCTGGAGCCACGGCAGCATGTTTCTGCTGGGCGGCTGCTGCTTCTGGCTCATCGGCCATTTGGACGCCCGGCATCCCCGTTGGCCCATCCTGCTGCAGATGCTCTGCGGCACCGGCATTATCGTCACGCTGGAGCTGGCAGGCGGGCTCGTGCTCAACCGCTGGCTCGGCCTGGGCATCTGGGATTACAGCCGACTGCCCTACGCCCTGCTGGGGCAGATCTGCCTGCCCTTTGCCCTGCTGTGGTTCCCGGTCAGCGGCGCGGCGATCTTTGCCGAGGACTGGCTGCGCCTGCGGCTCTTTGGCGAACACCCCGCGCCTTACCGCTGGCTCTGAGCATACAAAACCGTTGCGCGGCTTCGCGGCGCAACGGTTTTGTGGTTTTGTTTATGCTTGGCGCTTTACAGGCGCGCAACGCCGGTCCGGCGGGCGGCTTCTGCTACGGCTTTGGCCACAGCGGGGCCAACGCGGGGATCAAAAGCCTGGGGGATGATATAATCTGCCGAGAGCTCCTCCGGCGAGATCAGTGCCGCCAATGCCCCGGCGGCAGCCATTTTCATCTCCTCGTTGATATCGCTGGCCCGGACGTCAAACGCCCCCCGGAACACGCCGGGGAAGGCCAGAACGTTATTGATCTGGTTCGGATAATCACTGCGCCCCGTGGAGACGACCTTCGCGCCCCCAGCCTTGGCCTCATCTGGGAAGATCTCCGGCGTCGGGTTGGCGCAGGCAAAGATGATGGGGTCCCGATTCATCGAGGCGACCATCTCCCGGGTGACCTGTCCCGGTGCGGAGACACCGATAAAGACATCCGCGCCCACCAACTGCTCCGCCAGCGTACCGGCGCGCTTTTGCAGATTCGTCTTCTGGGCCATCTCTTCCTTGATCCAGTTCATGCCCACCGGACGGCCAGCATAGATCGCGCCGTTGCGGTCGCACATCGTGATATCCCGGAAGCCTGCAGACAGCAGCAGCCGCACGATAGAGACCGCTGCGGCCCCGGCGCCGGAGGTGACGATCCGCACATCTTCCTTCCGCTTGCCGACAACCTTCAGCGCGTTGGTCAGCCCTGCCAGGGTAATGATCGCCGTGCCGTGCTGATCGTCGTGGAAGATCGGGATATCGCATTTTTCCTTGAGCTTTCGCTCGATCTCAAAGCATCGGGGCGCGGAGATATCCTCCAAATTGATGCCGCCGAAGCTGCCGGAGATTAGATAGACCGCCTGGACAAATTCATCCACATCCTTCGTTTTCACGCAAAGGGGGAAGGCATCGACGCCGCCAAAGGCTTTAAAGAGCACGCATTTGCCCTCCATGACCGGCATCCCCGCTTCGGGGCCGATATCGCCGAGGCCCAGGACCGCCGAGCCATCGGTGATCACAGCGCACAGGTTGTGCCGCCGGGTCAGGTCATAGGACTTAGAACGGTCCTTCTGGATCTCCAGGCACGGCTGGGCAACGCCGGGGGTATAGGCCAGAGAGAGGTCCTCCTTGCTCTGGACCGGCACCGTCGCCGTCACCTCGATCTTTCCCTTCCACTGCTCGTGCAGCCGCAGAGACTCCTTTGCATAATCCATAGATGCGCCCTCACTTTCGGTAATTGCACCGCGGCCCTGGCCGCAGAAAAAAGCACAGAACGGCGCGCCGCCCGCTGACGGGCCGGGCCGGTCCTGTTGGGCTTATAGTACCGGTTTCCCCCGGGTTTGTCAAGCCCCCTCCCCCTTGGCAGCAGCGGCCGGGTGTGGTATACTGGAAGCAAATACCGCGCCGAGGCGCGCAAATTTTCCGGTGGGAGGCAACGCGATGCAATACATAATGGCCCTGGACCAGGGAACGACCAGTTCCCGCTGCATTTTATTCGACCGGCAGGGCAAGATCTGCGCCGTAGCGCAGCAGGAATTCCCGCAGATCTATCCCCAGCCCGGCTGGGTGGAGCATGACCCGATGCAGCTCTGGCAGACCGTCGTGACCGTCGCCCAGGCTGCGATGGACCAGTGCGGCGCGACGGCGGAGAACATTGCCGCCATCGGCATCACGAACCAGCGGGAGACGACGATCTGTTGGGACAAGGTCACCGGCACCCCGGTCTATAACGCCATCGTCTGGCAGTGCCGCCGGACGGCGGGCAAGATCGACGCGTTAAACACCCAGGGCTATGGCCCGATGATCCGGGAAAAGACGGGGCTGCTGCCCGACGCTTATTTTTCCGGCTCGAAGATCAGCTGGATCCTGGAAAATGTTCCCGGTGCGCGGGAAAAGGCCCAGCAGGGGCGGCTTTTATTCGGCACCGTCGACACCTGGCTCATCTGGAATCTCACCGGCGGCCGCTGCCATGTGACCGATTATACCAACGCCGCCCGGACGATGCTTTTTAATATCCACACCCTCCAGTGGGACCCGGCGCTGCTGGATATGCTGGAGATCCCCGCCAGTATGCTGCCGGAGGTCCGGCCCTCCAGCTGCATCTACGGGCACACGCTGCCCGGCATGATTGGCGGCGGCATTCCCATCGCCGGGGCCGCCGGGGACCAGCAGGCCGCGCTCTTTGGCCAGTGCTGCTTTGCCCCGGGGGAGATCAAAAATACCTACGGCACCGGCTGCTTTTTGCTCATGCACACCGGCGCCCACGCCGTCGCCTCCCAGAACGGCCTGCTGACAACACTGGCCGCCAGCCCGGACAGCACAGCCCAGTACGCCCTGGAGGGAAGCGTCTTCGTCGCCGGGGCCGCGGTCCAGTGGCTGCGGGATGAGCTCCACGTGATCGAAAACGCCGCCGAGACAGAAGCGCTGGCCCGCTCTGTGCCGGATACAGCGGGGGGCTATGTTGTCCCGGCGTTCACCGGGCTGGGCGCCCCCTATTGGGACCCGTACGCCCGGGGCGCAATCGTCGGCCTGACTCGAGGCTTTGGCCGGGCCCATCTGGCTCGGGCTACACTGGAATCCCTAGCCTACCAGGTCGCCGATGTCTGCCGGGCCATGGAGCAGGACGCCGGGCTGCCGCTGCGCTGCCTGAAGGTCGACGGCGGCGCCAGCGCCAACAGCTTCCTGATGCAGTTCCAGGCCGACCTGCTGGACGCCCAGGTGCTGCGCCCCCGGTGCATTGAGACAACGGCCCTGGGCGCAGCGTACCTGGCAGGCCTTGCCGTCGGCTATTGGCAGGACCTGGATGAAATTCGCGCCGCCTGGGTGCTGGAGCAGGATTTCACCCCTACCATGACGCCGGAGGCCCGGCAAGCACACCTGGAGGGCTGGCGGTGCGCCGTGGCCTGCGCCCGTAGCTGGCGCGCCCCGGAAGCCACCGGGACGCCGTAACGGTGCATAAGCGCAAACGCAAAAATATAGCCTGCCGCAAAACAAATCCGTTTTGCGGCAGGCGCTTTTGTTTTTTATGCTCTCTATTCGCTGCGCAGCGCGTCGATGGGGTTCAGCTTCGATGCCTTCATAGCGGGGATCAGGCCGAAGACGATGCCGATCACCATGGAGAACACCACTGCCACCAGCCCTGCCGGGATGGAGATCGCCGTGGGCGTATCCATAATCCTTGACAGCAGCTGCGCCAGCACAACGCCGACGAGCACCCCCAATAGGCCGCCCAAGCTGGTCAGCACGGCGGCTTCCGTCAAAAACTGCAGGCGGATCCGGCTGCTCTTGGCCCCGATGGCCTTCTTCAAGCCGATCTCCCGGGTACGCTCCGTGACAGAGACCAGCATGATATTCATAACGCCGATGCCGCCGACCAGCAGCGAGATTCCAGCAATCCAGATCAGCTGGCGGCTTGTCTGGCTGGCCAGGTCCTGCATTTTCTTGGCTTGCTCCAAAAGGTCCTGCCCCTTGTAGGAATAGTCCTTATTGAAGACCACATGCTCATTAAGATACGCCGCGACATTATTCCCCGCCGCCGTCATGTCATCCGTCGAGGTCGCCCGGACGGCGACAGACGCCGGTTCGTCCAAAGAATAAATCACCGGCCAGCAGGCCAGCGGCAGGAAGATCGTCCCGCCGGAGGTATCGGTATACATCGAATAGTCGTTATAGCCCTGGATCGTCGGCTGGAAATCAGACGACTGCTCCACGACGCCGACCACGGTAAACGGCTCCCCTGCAATCTCGATCGTGCGGTCAATGGGCGACGCGCCGTTAAAGAGGGTATCGACCGTCTTGGCATTGACCAGAGCTACCTTGCGGAAGCCCGTATAATCCGCCGAGACAAACCCTCTGCCATAGGCCAGCCGATACCCGGCCACGGAGAAGTAGTTTTCGTCCACCCCGTAGAGCTGGCCGGAGAAGGAGGTATTTTGATAATACACGCTGTCCGCCCAGCTGCGGCTGCAATAGGCCGCCGTCTGCTCGACACAGTCCAGCTTGTCCAGCTCCTGGCAGACCGACGCGTCGATGATGCCGATGCCGTCGGGGATCGTGTCATACGAGAAGTCCGGCACATTATCCCCCTGCACCAGCTGCACATCGACCATATCCGTCCCCGCGCCGATGAGGTTGCTCTTGATCTGCTCATTGGTCCCCTTGATCGTCGAGACGATGGTGATGATCGAGGCGATGCCGATGATGATGCCCAGCATCGTCAAAAAAGAGCGCAGCTTGTGATTCCAAATGCCCTGAAACGCCAGGGATATATTCTCTCCCATATCCGCGCCCTCCTTTACGAATTATAGAAATCGTCCATGGTCGCCTCCCGGGTCGACGCGCCCTCGCGGATCGCCGACAGATACGGGAAGGCGATCCAATCGTCCTGCGTCAAGCCGCCGAGGATCTGCGTGCAATAACCGTCCACGCTGCGGCCTGTCTGCACCTGCCGCCGCTCCAGCTTGCCTTTTTCGTTGCGGATATAGACATAATGCTGCCCGTTTTCCGCCAGCAGGAACTGGTTTTCCAGGAAGAAGCCCTTGCTCTCCCCGCCGCCTGCGGAGAAGGTGATATCGACATATTCATTTTCTCGCAGCTCGGCGCTCTCGTCGATAAATACCGTCAGCGGATAGAATGACACGTTGTTGTTGCCGTTGGTCCAGCCGTTATTTTCCGTCGTCGGATAATCAGAGACAGAGACGACCTCGCCCTCATAGGACATATCGCTCTCCATGGAGCGGACCGTGACCGTCTGGCCCGGCTGCACGTCCCCCATCTCCAGCTCGCTGACTGCGCCTTTGACATAATAGCCGCCGCCACCGGAGACCATCACGACCGGCTTATTGTCGCGGTACGCCTCATCCGGGTCCAGCACGCTCTTGACCACGCCGTCGACGGTGCTGACCACCGCGCCATTTGTGACCTCCTGCTGCTTTTCCCGCAGGTCGACCTCGGCGATCTTGATCTGCAGCGTCAGATCCGAAATTTCCTTTGCCTTGTCCTTGCGCATCTGCGCCAGCTCTGCCGCGGTGTAATCCGAGCCGGAATCGACGTAATACGGCTCATTATCCGGCTGCTCCGCCGGCTGCAGGTTGTCCGGGATCTCGGCCTGGAACATACTCCAGGTGACCTGCCCGCCGCTGGCCTGCAGATGCATCCCCCAGCTGAGCTCGATCTCGCCGTTGATGGCATTGCTCTGGCGGATCATAAAGACCGCGTAGACCTCCCCATCCGGGATCTGACCGTCTGCACCGCCGAAGAGGGCGGAGAAAAACGCAGCGTCAAAGCGGTCCGACGCGCCCCAGAGGTAATAATACGGGTCATCCTCCGTACCGCTGCCGCTGATGCGCTTCGGCGTCGTCTGCGGCGTCAGGACCGGCTGGGGGTTATTGGGCGTCACCAGTACAGAGCTGTGGGGTGTGAGGGTATTGAGCGTCTGCAGCTCCCGCTTGGCGGATTCCAGCTGCGCCTTGGATTTTTCCAGGGCGATCTGGGCCTTTTGCAGGGCGATATCTGTCAGCGTCGTATCATACGCCAGCAGCTTATCGCCAGCCTTGACGGTCTGCCCCTCTTTGACATAGACCTCCGAGACCTTTTGGGTATCGGAAATATAGACCGTCTGCATTTTATCCAGGTATACCGCGCCATAGGTCTCCGACTCGCTGCCCCAGTACTGATCCATGGAAAAATCTGAGACGGCGTAGACATCGATCTGCTTGCTGCGGCCGTTTTTCACCAAAAGCAGGACCAGCACCAGCAGCGCGATCGCGGCCAGTGCGATGATTCCGGCCAGCAGCCACCGTTTTTTCTTCAGCATCGTCTTATCCCTCCTTTTCGCCGGTGAGGACGCCGTCCCGAATATGGTACAGCGTCTGGGCGTGGGACGCGACGGACGCGTCGTGGGTAATCATCAAAATCGTCGCCCCGGCTTCATGCAGCTGGGCAAACAGCTCCAGGATCTGGCGGCCCGAGGCCGAATCCAGCGCGCCGGTGGGCTCGTCCGCCAGCAGCAGCTGCGGGTTCGTCACCATCGCCCGGGCGATGGCCACCCGCTGGCACTGGCCGCCGGAGAGCTGATCCGGCTGGAAATTCAGCCGCTCTGCCAGCCCCACCGTCTCGAGGGCTGCAATGGCCCGCTCCCGGCGCTCCTTCTTGCCGACCCCGGCGTAAAGCAGCGGCAGGGCGACATTGTCCACCGCGCTCATCCGGGGCAGCAGATGGAACGACTGGAACACAAAGCCGATCTTCTTATTGCGGATCTCGGCCAGCTGGTTATCGTTGCACTGGGGGATGGACTGCCCGTCCAGGATATATTCCCCGCTGGTTGGCACATCCAAGCAGCCGATCAGGTTCATCAGCGTCGTTTTTCCGGATCCGGAGGGCCCCATGATCGCCACGTACTCCCCGTGGTCGACCTGCAGGTCAACATGCTTCAGAACATGCACCGGTGCTTTGCCCAGGGCGTAGTCCTTGCAGATATCCCGCATTTCGAGGATCATCCCACCGCCCCCTCTGCTTCGTCCACGGGCGCGTCACCCGGGTCCGCTTCGCCGGTCGCGATATCCGTTTCGCCGTCACCGGTAACAGGCTCTGCATCACCGGCTTCGGCATCCATCTGTCCGGCGTCGTCTGCGTTGTCGATGCCGCCTGATTCATCGCCGCCGATCATGCCGTCCGTCTCGCCGCCCATATCGGCAGGCTCCGGTTCGGCGTTCGGGTCATATTCCTGGGTGCGCATTCCTTCGCGCAGCGTATCGTCCGGCACGGCCAGCAGATCGTCCTCCGCCAGGCCGTCGGTCACCAGCCAGCAGTCCTGGTCTTCGGCATAATCAGCGATTTGGACCGTCCGCTTTTCCAGCTTGCCGCGCTTATTGGCCGCCCAGACCCAGGCCGTGCCCTGCTCCTCGTCGATCTCGTTGAGATAATAGGCAGGCAGATAGATCCCATCCTGCTGGGTCGTCTGGCCATTGTCGATCTCCAGATAGACATGCTCGCCCAGCATCAGGCCGTCCGTCTTATCCAGGTCCACATAGAAGGGGTAGTTGCTGCTGGTGGACATGGTATCGCTGCCGCTGTCGGAATAATAATTGTTGTTTTGCCGCTTGATCGGGTTGTCCCAGTCGATCTTCGTGACGGTCCCGGACCAGGTATCGTCGCTGGTCCGGGAGCGGACCAGGATCTTGGCCCCCTCCTCCAGCAGGGAACGGTTATACTCATTGACCGTCCCCTTGACGCGGTACTCGCCCGTCTCCATCAGCGTCATAAAGGCCTGGCTGTCGCTGCCATCCCCGCTGTCGCCGCTGCTGCCATCGGCGTTGATGGACTGCACCACGCCCTCGACCGGGCTTGTGACCTGCCCCTCATCTGTGGCTGCCTGCAGCTTCTCCAGCTCTTTCTGCTTCAGAGAGAGATTATACTGCGCCTCCAGCAGCTGCGCCTCGATATCCTTAATCTCCAGGGTGAAATCCAGCTGATCGGCTGCGGAAGCCGCGGCGCGGCTCTTCTCCAGAGATGCCTTCTGCGCCTCCAGGGACTTGATATTGCCCTGCATCTGCTCCACTTCCAGCTGAGCCTTTTCCAGAGAGAGCTGCATGGCCTGGGTATCGTAGGTAAACAGCACCTGGCCCTTTTCCACATGGTCCCCGGCCTCGACCTTGATCTCGTCGATGATCCGGTCATCGTCCTTCTTGATCACCGTCTCGCTGCGGGCCGAAACGATCCCGGCGAACCGGTTATACGCGCCGATATACCCGCCGCCTGTGATACTGGCAACGCTCTGTACCGTCACCGCATCGCTATCATTGCCGCCGCAACTGCATAACCCAAGCAGCAGCGCCAGGCAGGAAAGCAGTACACCTATTTTTCGCATCACACATGCTCCTTCCTGATCGTAAACCACGAGATTCTCTATCTGTATACTAGCAGGAAATTTCTTGCGATACAACAGGCCAGCAGATTAAATTTTCTTAAGTCAAGACGCGGATGATCCCGTTTCAGGCCTCACTTTATTCGCCGGTCAGCTGGGCCTGCAGCAGCTGGCTCAGGCTCTGGCCGAAGACCTCTGCCGACCGCAGCGCCTGGGAGAGCGTGTTGCCGTCGGTTCCAAACTCTACCAGCAGGGAGCCGGGGGTCTGGTTTTGATTAAAGCGCTCCCGCCGCAGGTCCAGGTCCCGGCAAAGGCCGGGCCAGTCGCGGTTCATCAGCGCCTGCAGCTTCAGCGCGCAGCTGAGATTCTGCCGCCAGTTGGGGTGCGGCAGGCCGCCCTCATCCGTGCCGACGACGAGCATGACCTGGGCGTAATCCTCGCCGGAAAACGCCGCCGTCAGCGGCAGCGGGTCCCCGTTTGCGTCCGCCGCCGCGTCCCGGTGGATATCCAGCACCATCCGGATGCTGGGGTACTGGGCCAGATCCGCTTCGATAATGGCCTTCATCCGGTCGTACGCGCCGTTGTAGGACGGGTAATCATTCACTGTCGTATCATGGATGACCTGGATGCCGTTTTGCCGCAGGACTTCCGCCACCGCCTCGCCGACACGGATCATATTATACTGCTCGTCCAGCGTCCTGGCGTTGGCCAGGGCGTCATAGGTCTGGTCCGCCTCCTTGGCGTAGGCCTCCGTCGTGTGAGTGTGGACGATCAGCACCTGGGGCGTGTCCTGCGCCAGGCCCAGCTGCAGCGGCTGCTGCAGCAGCGCCGCCTCATCCACTGAATAGCTGCACGCCCCGGCGATGCGGATCGCATCGGCCTCCTGGGCGGAAAATTGCAGCGCCGCTGCACCAGTCTCTGCCTGTGCCGGCGCGTCCGGCGTCTCGGACGCCGATGTCTCAGGCTCCTGCGTCTCGGGCTCCTGCGCTTCCGGTGCCGGGTCTGTCTCCAGCTCGTCCGGCGCCTGTACAGCAGGCGGCGCCGCATCAATCTGCGCAGCATCCGGCAGCTGGCCATAGCGTCCCGTCTGCCAGTACAGCACCAAGCTTGCCAGCGTCGGCAAAACGGCTGATCGATCCTTCCGGATGGTATGCTGCAGCGTCCATTGCAATACCCCTGCCGCAAATAAGACGGCGCAGAGCGCCGCCATCTGCCGGGTACGCAGCTTTCTTCGGTACATAGAATCCCTCCCATGCAAGCCTATGCACCAGGCCCGCCTGCTAGAACCCGCCATCCCGGATCCCAGCAAAACACCGATGCGCTACAATTTTGTAAAATTTCCCGACGCGCTATTGTAAAATTCCTGAAAACTCTATATAATAATGTAGATTTCTTACGCGGTCTGCCCTGCAGGCCAATTTTCGAGCATCCCTGCCTCCCTGGGGCGCGGGAAAAAGGAGGCGTTGTCGCGCGTGGTTTTCTCCAGCCTGTTATTCGTATTTCTGTTCTTTGCTGCCAACATCGTTGTGCAGGCGCTTGTGCCGGGCATCCGGAAAAAGAACATTGTCATGCTGGCCTTCTCCCTGGTGTTTTACGCCTGGGCCGGGCCGAAATATGTCCTGCTTCTGCTGGGCATGACCTTTATCTGCTGGGCGGGCGGCATGTATATCGCCTACCGGGCCAGAACGCATCGGCAGCGCAAAGCCGCGCTGGCAGTCACCGTCACGCTGATGCTGCTGATCCTCTGCATTTTTAAATACACCGGCTTCTTCCTGCAGAACCTGCAGCTGCTGACAGGCTTCCCCAAGGTCATTCCGCAGATCGCACTGCCCATCGGCATCTCGTTCTATACGTTCCAGCTGCTTTCCTACGTCGTGGACGTTTACCGGGAGGATGTGGAGCCCCAGGAAAAATATTGGCTCCTGCTGCTCTACGCCAGCCTGTTCCACCAGTGCATCGCCGGGCCAATCGTCCGCTATAAGGATGTCAATGACGATATCCTGCACCGGCAGGTCAAGCGCAGCGAAGTCGACCGGGGCATCACCCGATTTGCCGTCGGCCTGGCGAAGAAAGCCGTCCTGGCCAACGGCTGCGCCAGCATCGCCGACACGCTGCTTGCCACAACATCGGACGCCATGGCGGGCATCCCGGCCCTGGGCGTCTGGCTGGGCGGCCTGGCCTATATGCTGCAGATCTATCTGGACTTCTCCGCCTATTCCGATATGGCCATCGGCATGGGCCTGATGTGCGGCTTCCATTATAAAGAGAATTTCAACTACCCCTATGTGGCCAATTCCATCACCGACTTCTGGCGGCGCTGGCACATCTCCCTGAGCTCGTTCTTCCGGGATTATGTCTACATCCCCCTGGGCGGCAACCGCTGCAGCCGGAACCGGCAGATCTTCAACATGTTCGTCGTCTGGGCGCTGACCGGTATGTGGCATGGAGCCAGCTGGAATTTCATCCTCTGGGGCCTGTACTTCTTCGTCTTCCTCGTTTTGGAGAAATACGCCCTGCGGGATTCTCTGCCCCGCTGGAACCCTGTCTTGCGCCACGCTGCGGTTCTGCTCGTCATTTACTTCAGCTGGATGATCTTCCACTTTACGGACATGTCCGTCCTGGGCACCGCCCTCAAGGGCCTGTTCGGCCTCAACGGCAACGGCTTCAGCAATATGACAGCCAGCCTGCAGTTTAAGAATAACGTTTTCTTCCTGCTCTTTGCCTGCATCGCCGTCACACCGCTGGGCACAAAGCTCACCTGCATTTTGAACAATGCGGCAAAGCGCAGCAAGGCGGCCCTAGTCGTCTGGTCCTGCTGGAAGGTCCTCTGCCCGCTGCTGATGCTGGTGCTCTCCATGATGGCGCTGGCTGGCGACAGTTATAATCCCTTCCTCTATTTCCGCTTCTGATCGGAGGTGTGCATATGGATCGCAAGCAACAGGAAAAGCAAGCCCGTCGGCGTTGGGTACGCCGGGTGCGGGATATCAAATTTACCGCCTTCTTTGGCTTTCTGATCGTAATGGGGCTCATCGGCCTGATGTGGTTTGCCCGGCCCAGCACCTCGAAGGTGGAAAAGCGCGACCTGGCCAAATTCCCGACTCTGACCTGGTCCGGCTTCTGGGACGGCACCTTCTTCTCGGATGTTGACACCTGGTATTCCGATACATTCCCCCTGCGGGAGATGCTCATCTCCATGAATACCAAGTTTAAAAACCTCTACGGCTTCCGCTCCGTCCAGCTGGTGGGCGACACCGGCGGCCAGGCCGCGGACGATATCCCCACCGGCGATGTCACCATCCCCGACGCAAACGAGACACCGGAGCCGGACACCACCACACCGGACGAGACGGGCAGCCCCGGCACGGACCCGGACACCGACCTCCCGGCCGATGGCGGCGGCACCATTACTGCCCCGCTGGAGACGGCAGGCTCCATCTATATCGCCGACCACTGCGGCTTTGGCCTTTACTACTTCAACCAGGACAGCGCCGTGCGCTACTGCTCCTACGTCAACAATCTGGCCAAGAACCTGAATGGCAGCTCGAATCTCTACTGCCTGCTGGCGCCCATCAGCGCCGGGGTCATGCTGGATCAGTCGGTGCTCGACAGTGTCGGCGCCAGCGACGAGAACGAGGCGACCAAGTGGATCTACAGCCAGCTGGACAAGAGCGTCAAGCCCATCTCCGTGTTTGACACGCTCAAGGCCCACAACGGCGAATATATCTACTTCCACACCGATCACCACTGGACGGCGCTGGGCGCGTACTACGCCTACCGAGAGTACTGCAAGCTCAAGAATATGACGCCGCATGAGCTGACGGATTTCGAGACGATGACATTTGACGGCTTCCTGGGCACCTTCTACGCCAAGAGCGAGAAATCCCCGGAGTTGGGCGCCAACCCGGATACCGTCACCGCCTATGTCCCCAACGGGACGAATACCGCCGAGACCTATATGAAGGACAACGGCGGCTGGACAAAATTCACCTGGCCTATTGTCAACGATGTCTCGGACTATGCTAAGAGCGAGCTCTACGCTACCTTCTCCGTCGGCGACCAGCCCTTTAACGTCGCCCACAATGAGACGATCACCGACGGCTCCTCTGTCCTGGTGGTCAAGAATTCGTACGGCAACGCCTTTATCCCGTTCCTGGTCGACCACTATGAATATATTTACTGGATCGACTTCCGCTATTATCAAGACTATTGCGCCTACGTCGGCGAGACGAACAACACCATCTCGACCTTCGCCAAGGCCAACAGCATTGACGATATCATCCTGCTGACGGACATCAGCGCCACCGGCAACGAGGTCCTGCTGGATCCCATGCAGAAGGTATTCCAATAATCGAACCTGTTGCGGGGCCGCTTTTGCGGCCCCGCAAATTTTATCGCTTTTTATTGCCGCAGGGAGGATTTGTCCCCGCGGGATTTGAGCAGAATTTACAAATCCCGCCGGGCAGAATTGTCATGAATACCAATTGCAAATGCCCCACGGATTCGGTATGATAATGGCTAGGAAACAGGACAGCGCGCGTAGAGAGCGGGGGTGGCAGCATGCAATATCAGATACCGATCGTCTCCGGGAAGCCGGACTGGGATCAGCTGCACCAGGTCCCAGTGGCGTCCTACCCCTGGAGCCAGGGCTACGCGCCGGAGACCAATGCCTCCGTCATCCTCTGGGCCCAAGCCGGGACGGGCATCATCGTCCGGATGGAATGCCGCGAGGCCAATCCCATGGCAACCTACCGAGAAGACGACACCCCCGTCTGGGAAGACAGCTGCCTTGCCTGCTTTTTAAATTTTGACCCGGACGCCACCGACGCTTATATCACCATCTGGGCCAATGTCAACGGCGCCATGTACAGTGACTACGGGCACGGCCCCGATGCGCGCATCAAATTCTCCGAGATGCAATGCGCCCCGCCCGCAGTCCAGATCCATCGCCTGGCGGACCGCTGGGTCTGCTACTTTATCATCCCAATGCAGACGATTCACAGCCTCTACGGCAAGCTTTGGTTCCTGCCTGGGGATAAGCTCCGGGGCAATTTCTATAAATGCGGCGAAAAGACCCCTCAGCCCCATTGGGGCAGCTGGACCAAACTGTCCGGCGATACCCCGCAGCTGCATCAGCCCGCCTGCTTTGGCGATCTGGAGATCGACACGACGCGCCTGTAACTCCCTCTTCTAAAATAGCACGGCCGCCGGGCAATACTTGCCCGGCGGCCTTTTGCGTTCTTTTATAAAACACCGCGCCCGAACGGGCGCGGTGCTTGCATTACTCGTTTTGTTTGCCGCTCTCACCAGTTGCCAAAGGCGCAGTCTTTTTTCTGCGCTGCGGCAGCTGCGTCAGGATCACGGCGGCGAAGATCAGCCCGCAGCCCAGCAGCTCCCGGGCAGACAGCCGCTCATGCAGGATCAGCGCGCCGGACAGCGCCGCGAACACCGACTCCAGACTCAGCAGCAGCGAGACCACCGCCGGGTTGGACCCCTTGATCGCCACGATTTGCAGCGTATAGGCCACGCCGCTGGAGAAAATACCCACATAGAGGATCGGCCAGATCGACGCCCAGATGCTGCTCCAGCAATTCTGCTCCGTGCACAGCGCCAGCACCGCGGAGATCGCCGCTGTCACGGCAAACTGCCCGCAGGAGAGGGCCACGCTATCCACAAAGCGAGTGAAATAATCCAGCAGCAGGATGTGCACTGCGAAGACGATCGCGCAGAGCATCATATAAAAATCCCCTTTGGCCAGGGAAAAGCCATCTTGAATGCTCAAAAAGTACAGCCCCACAGCCGCCAGTGCAACGCTGCACCAGACGACCGGCCGGACCCGCTTGCGCAAAAACAGCCCAAATACCGGCACCAGCACCATATACATCGCCGTGATAAACCCGGCCTTGCCCGCCGTCGTATCCGCGATGCCCACTTGCTGCAGGTTCGTCGCCAGGCACAGGGCCAGGCCGCAGGTCAAGCATCCCAGCAGCAGCTTGCCCCGCGGCTGCTTTTCCCGCTTGCGGCGCTGCAGGACCCAATACAGCAGTAACAAAAACACCGCCGCAATGGCCGACCGGGCCGCGGTAAAGGTGAAAGGACCGATGGAATCGGCCACCATATTTTGAAAGACAAAGGCGCTGCCCCAAATCGCAGCCGCCAGCACTGGCAGGACGACCTGCCGGATATTTTTCTGCATGGTTTCTCTCTAGTTCCTCTCTTTTGTTACTTCCACTTCTGGTACGCTGCCACCGCCAGCTCATCACAGCGGTTGTTCTTTGGATTGTCGGCATGGCCCTTGACCCAGTGGTAGTGCATTTCATGCTTTTCGCACTCAGCCAGCAGCGCAGCCCAGAGATCCGGGTTCAGCGCCGGTTTTTTATCCGCCTTCCGCCAACCCCGGCTGCGCCAGCCGATGGCCCAGCCTTTTTGCAGCGCGTCGATCACATATTTGGAATCCGAATACAGCTCCACGATGCACGGCTGCTTCAGGCACTGCAGCGCCTGGAGGACCGCCGTCAGCTCCATGCGGTTATTTGTCGTTTTCTCTTCCCCGCCGGACAACTCCCGTTCGACCCCCTGATATTCCAAAATCGCACCCCAGCCGCCGGGGCCGGGGTTTCCAGAGCAAGCCCCATCGGTATAGATTGTTACTGTTTTCATCTTTGCTCCTTTTGTTGCTCCAGCCAGATCAGCAACACCGCAATATCCGCCGGGGAGACGCCGGAGATTCGGCTCGCCTGCCCGATGGAGACTGGCCGGATGGCACTGAGCTTCTCCCGCGCCTCCAGGCGCAGACCGGCGATGGCCGCATAATCTGTGTCCGGCGGCAGCTGCCGGGCCTCCGCCTTGGCAAATTCCTCCACCTGCCGCAGCTGCCGAGCCAGATACCCCGCGTATTTGACCTGGATCTCCACCTGCTCCTGAACCGCCTGGTCCAGCGCCGGTCTGCCCGGATCTACCGGCGCCATGGCGTCATACGTTATCTCCGGCCGCCGCAGCAGCTCCGCCAGGCAGATGGAGTTTTTCACCTCCGCTGAACCATAGCGCCGCAGCAGCGCGTTCAGCGCCGGGCTGGCCGCCACGCCGTTTTTCTCCAGCCGCCGAATCTCCTTTGCCACCTGGGCATATTTCTCCTGCACCTGTTCATAGCGCGCCCGGCTCACCAGACCGATGCGATAGCCGATGGGCGTCAGCCGCTGGTCTGCATTGTCCTGCCGGTGCAGCAGCCGGTATTCGCTGCGGGAGGTCATGATTCGGTAGGGCTCCTGGGTGCCCTTGGTCACCAGATCGTCAACCAAGGTCCCGATATAGCCGTCGGAGCGTTTGAGGATCATCGGCGGCTCGCCCTTGCATTTCAGCGCCGCGTTGACCCCGGCGACAAAGCCCTGGGCCGCCGCCTCTTCGTACCCACTGGAGCCATTAAACTGCCCCGCGCCGTACAAGCCCGGGATCTTTTTAGATTCCAGCGTCGGGTACAGCTCCGTCGGATCGACGCAGTCATATTCGATGGCATAGGCCGGGCGCATCATCTCCGCGTGCTCCAGGCCGGGCACTGAGTGCAGCATTGCCAGCTGCACATCCTCCGGCATGCTGGAGGAAAAGCCTTGGATATACAGCTCCTCCGTTTCCAGCCCGCAGGGCTCTACAAACAGCTGGTGCCGCGGCTTGTCTGCAAAGCGGACGACCTTCGTCTCAATGCTCGGGCAATACCGTGGGCCGACGCCCTGAATGGACCCATCATAGATCGGGCTCCGGTCCAGATTTTTTCGGATGATCTCATGGGTCTCCTGGCAGGTATAGGTCAGGTAGCAGACCGCCCGGTTCTCCGGCGCCTGCGCCGTCCGGAATGAAAACGGGATCACCGAGGCGTCGCCGGGCTGCAGCTCCATCTTTGTCACATCGACAGACCGGGCATTGACCCGGGGCGGTGTTCCCGTTTTAAAGCGCCGCATGGAAAGCCCCAGTGCCACCAGCCGCTGGCTCAGCCCCTGGGCCGCATGCATCCCATCCGGCCCGGAGGGGACGCAGCTCTCGCCGATGATGACCGTGGCATCCAGATACGTCCCCGTTGCCACGATGGCGGCGCGGCAGCGATACACCGCCCCCAGCTGGGTCACAACGCCGCAGACCGCGCCCTGCTCTGTCAGAACATCCACGATCATAGCCTGCTTGAGATCCAAATTCTCCTGCTTTTCCAGCGTGTGCTTCATAAAAGTCTGGTACGCCCGCCGGTCGGCCTGGGCCCGCAGGGAGTGCACCGCTGGGCCCTTGCCCCGGTTCAAAATCCTGTACTGAATGCAGCAGTGATCCGCCGCCCAGCCCATCTCGCCGCCCAGCGCGTCCAATTCCCGTACCAGGTGCCCCTTTCCGGTCCCGCCGATAGCCGGGTTGCAGGGCATATTGCCCACAGCATCCAGATTCACCGTGAAAACGACCGTCCGCAGCCCCAACCGGGCTGCCGCCAGCGCCGCTTCGATCCCGGCGTGCCCGGCTCCGATGACTGCGATATCATAGCTTCCTGCTTCGTATTGCATACTTTTGTGCTCCCCTCCTGCCGCACGGCCCACCGCTTTGCCGCGGCTTGCGCCGCCGGGCTGCCGCGCCAAAGAGCGCCGGAGGCATTTCGCCCCCGGCTCAATCCTCTCTGCTCTATTTCCCATGCTGTAGATCAGCGCTTCGGTTCGTAGCGGAATTCCTCATTAAAGCCCGTGGCTGTGCCATAGGGCGTCTGCGTCCGGTATTGCGGCGTGTACGGGGCATACGGCCCCGGCTGTGGCGTATAGCTGCTATACGGCGGCTTTGCATAGGGATACGCCCCCACGCACGGCTCCGGCTGCGGCACTGCAGGCGGCTGCACCGGCTGCCGCGGCCCGCTCTGCCGCAGCGGATAGGCTGGCGCAGCTGGCTCCTGCCTTTGCTGCTGCACCGGCGGCTGATTGCTGTGCGCCATCTGCCGCAGCAGGCTGGTCGCGATTGTCTGCTGCTCCAGCAGCTCCGCCAGGCCATAGACAAAGCAGGATCCGTAATAAACCAGCAGCGCAAGCACTGCGCCGCCTAACACAGATGCAATTGCATACCCGATCGGCGCCCCTGCCAAAAGCAGCAAGATGCCGCCCGTAATCCCGCCTGCCGGGATCAACACCAGCAAAATAACTGTAAGAACCTTTGTAAAGCTTTTCAGCTTTTGGCTGACATTATCGTACATTGTCTTCCCCCCTACGGGCCCGCACCCGTTATACAGCGGTATAAATTACCGTTTCTACACAGTTATATTTATAATACACTAATCCCCCATCTGGTGTCAATCACCACATCAGCATTCCAAGCCGATTAAATTTCCCTGTTGCATTTTTGTGAAGGATTCGTTATGATAGGGGAAAGAGGCGAAAACGGTCGATTTTTATCCCTGCTTTCG
>CAUBQU010000002.1 GCA_958438185.1 uncultured Oscillospiraceae bacterium | reverse complement strand
GATGAATTGGAATAAACCCCGCCGCATGCAGGAGGTCTTTTTTATGGATAACAAAACGATCAACGAGATCGCGGCGCAGATCGCCCAGAATTACGAGACGGCGGAGATCCCCATGTATGGTCAGCGCCTCTGCCTGCCGGACCGGGCGTCTGTTATCGCGATTTTGGAGCTTTTGCAAAAGCTCCTCTTCCCCGCCTATTTCGGCGACGCGCAGCTGCTACGCCTGCCGCCCGCCCAGTACAGTGCCCTGCTGCTGCAGGAGCTGGCAGAAAAGCTGACCGAGCAGATTGCCCGGGCCACCGGCGCCTGCACAGATGACGGCGCTGCCGATGCGGCCAACCAGCTGCTGCGCCAGCTGCCCGAGATCCAGCAGCTGCTCTGGAAGGATCTGACCGCCAACTTTGACGGCGACCCGGCCGCGACCTCCAAGCAGGAGGTCATCTTCTCTTACCCTGGCTTCTACGCCATCTTCGTCTACCGCATCGCCCACGCGCTCTATCGCATGCAGATCCCCATGATCCCCCGGATGATGACAGAATACGCCCACGACCACACCGGCATCGACATCAACCCCGGCGCGACCATCGGCGAATACTTCTTCATCGACCACGGCACCGGCATCGTCGTCGGCGAGACGACGATCATCGGCGACCATGTCAAGATGTACCAAGGCGCAACGCTGGGCGCCCTCTCCCCCCGGGGCGGGCACGACTCTGCCCCCGGCCAGCGCCACCCCACGGTGGGCGACCATGTCACGATCTACGCCGGAGCCACGATCCTGGGCGGCGAGACGGTCATTGGCGCCAATACCGTCATCGGCGGCAACACGTTCATCACCGAATCTGTCAAGGATGCCACCCGTGTCACGATCAAGGCCCCGGAGCTGCATTTCCGCAACGCAAAGCAGGAGGAGACCACATGACGCGAGAAGAATTTGCCGCCCTGGCTGCCCGCGGCCCTGTCCTGCTGGACGGCGCGACGGGCTCGAACCTGATGCTGCGGGGCCGCCCCCGGGGCGTCTGCGCCGAGCAGTGGGCGCTGGAGCACCCGGATATCGTCATCGCCCTTCAAACGGAGTATGTCCAAGCCGGGTCCCAGATCATTTACGCGCCGACCTTCGGCGCGAACCGCGCTAGCCTCGGCATGTATGACCTTGCCGGGGACTTAGCCGCCATCAACCGGGACCTGGTCGCCCTCAGCCAGCAAGCCGCTGGGGGCCGCGCCTTCGTCGCCGGGGATATGACGACCATCGGCAAGCCCGCCGACTACGGTGCGCTCATCGACCTCTATACCGAGCAAGCCCAGGCGCTGCTGGACGCCGGCGTCGACCTCTTCGTCATTGAAACGATGATGGGTCTGGAGGAGACCCAGGCCGCGCTGGAAGCGGTCCGGATGCTCTGCGAGCTGCCGGTCCTGTGTAGCCTCTCCTTTGCCGCCGACGGCCAATCGTTCTTCGGCGGCGGGGCAGCAGATGCGGCAGAGGTTCTGGAAGCCCTGGGGGCCGACGCGGTCGGCGTCAATTGCTCCGTCGGGCCGGACCAGATGGAGGCAATGATCCGCACCATGGCGGCCCACGCTGCCATTCCCATTCTGGCCAAGCCCAACGCCGGAATGCCGGAGATCGGCGATGACGGCAGCGTTCACTACAGCATGGATGCCGACCATTTCGCCCGCTCCATGGGGACGCTGCTCCAGGCAGGCGCCCGCGTCATCGGCGGCTGCTGCGGCACGACGCCAGCCTATATTGAAAAGCTTCACGCGGCATACTGCGCCGCGCAGTGAACCCGCACGTTCGACCGCCCAGCACCAGGAAGCTCGGTGCTGGGCGGATTTTACGCAGATTTCACATTGTTCACACGATCCTCCCACCGCCTCGCCGCATCTTGACAAAATCTTAACGCTTCGCCTGTTACAATAGCATTGGCCGGTCTAGCCGGTTAAATTCAGAAAGATACAGCGGGAGATGCGGCATGGATATCTTCGACTTTTTAACGTTACTCGGCGGGCTCTGTCTGTTCCTGTTCGGAATGCAGATCATGGGCCAGGCGCTGGAGCGCCGGGCGGGCGGCCGCCTGCAAAGCCTGTTGGAGCGAATGACCTCCCACAAATTCACCGGCCTTTTGACCGGCCTCGGCGTCACCGCTGTCATCCAGAGCTCCTCTGCCACCACCGTTATGGTCGTCGGCTTCGTCAATTCGGGACTGATGCGTCTGCGCCAGGCGATCTATGTCATCATGGGTGCAAATATCGGCACGACGGTCACCGCTTGGCTTTTGAGCCTGGCCGGGATCACCGGCCAGAGCCTGCTGCTCCAGCTGCTCAAGCCCTCCTCCTTCACCCCGATCCTCGCACTCATCGGCATCGTACTCTATCTCTTCTGCTCCGACAGCAAGCGGAAGGACACCGGCACGATCCTGCTCGGCTTTGCGACACTGATGTACGGCATGGAGACCATGAGCGGCGCCGTCGCTGGCCTGGCCGATGTGCCCGCCTTCCGGCACCTCTTCTTGCTATTCCAGAACCCCATCCTTGGCGTCCTGGCCGGGGCGGTCTTGACGGCGATCATCCAGTCCAGCTCCGCCTCCGTCGGCATTTTGCAAGCCCTGGCGGGGACAGGGCAGATCAGCTATGCCGCGGCGATCCCCATCATTATGGGCCAGAACATCGGCACGTGCATCACCGCCATTCTGGCCTCCTTCGGCACGAACAAAAACGCGAAGCGGGCGGCCATGGTCCATCTCAGCTTCAATGTCATCGGCTCCATCGTCTGGCTCAGCGTTTTCTGCATCGTCCGGGCGCTGTTTGCCCCGGCGATCTTATCCGAAAGCGCGACGCTGGCCGGGATCGCCACGGTCCACTCCGCTTTTAACCTGCTGTGTACCGCGCTGCTGTACCCCGCCACCGGGCTGCTGGAACGCCTGGCCTACCGGCTGGTCCCCGACGGCCCTGCCAAGGAATCGCCGGTGGCTCTCGATACACGCCTGCTGGCCACCCCCGCCGTCGCCCTGGAGCGCTGCCGCGCCCTCTCCTGCCAGATGGCAGACGACGCCGCCTCTGCCCTGCAGAATGCCCTGGCCTGCCTGGCCCACTTCGACCCGGCCCTGCCGGATACCGTCCGCCAACTGGAGCGCCAGACGGACCGGGATGAGGACCTCATCAGCACCTATCTCGTCAAGCTCAGCGCCCAGCGGCCGGGCCAGGCCATCAGCGCCGGGTCAGCCCAGATCCTCCGGGTCATCGGCGATTTAGAGCGCATTGGCGATCATAGCGTCAATCTCATCGCTGCCGCCCAGGAGCTGCATGACAAGCACCTGGCCCTGTCACCGCAGGCGGCAACGGACCTGGGCTGCATCAGCCGCGCCGTGACGGAGCTGCTGCAGCTGACGCTCTCCGCCTACTGTCGCCAGGAGCTGGACGCCGCAGCCGCGGTGCTGCCCCTTTCTGAGGTGGTCTGCCAGCGCAAGGAGGAGCTGCGGATGCGTCATATCGCACGGATGCAGCAGGGGCACTGCAGCGTCGAAGCAGGCTTCGTCTGGGCCGATCTGCTCACCGCCCTGGAGCGCGTCGCCGCCCACTGCGCCAATATCGCCAGCGCCGTGACGGACGCCTCCCTGCTGCCGACCCACCAGGCCCAGCGCGCCCAGAAAAATAGCGCCGCCTTCCGCCAGCGCTATGACGCCTACGCCGAAAAATATCCGCTGCCCGCAGCCAATGCGCCCGTCTAAACCGGGCGTGAGAGCTTGTCAAAAAAACATTTTTGACAAGCTCTCAAACGAGACCTGCTTCGCTGGGCTCTCGTTTGAGGGGATTGCACCCTGCTGCGCGCATAATTTTCACGCCCGTTGGCGTGAAAATTCCACACTTGCAGGGCGAGAAGTATTTTTTCCGACGTACACGCCGCCGGAAAAAATGTTTTTGACTTCATTTGCGCCGTGCGCGGCGCAAACTCTGCGAGGCTTTTTTGACATTCTGACGCACCCGTCTAAACCGGGTGCATTTTTTTCGGTTTTTGTTGCACAGCGGCGCGGATTCCAGTATAGTAGCAGTAAGAAACATCACGGAGGGACACCGCTATGCCAACAAACTGGGACCCCGCGGCGCTGCAAGAGCAATTTGCCGCGCTGCTCAAACAGGATAAAAACGCCGCCTGCAGCTACTCGAGCGCCGACTGGGACGCCCGCGCCGCTGCCTGGGAGCGAGAGCTTTTGGAAAGCGACACCAAGCTTGCCGCCTATGACACCCGCGTTGCCGCAATGGCTGCGTTTCTCCGTGACCACGGGCTGCTCGGCCCGCAGGACACCGTGCTGGACATCGGCTGCGGCATGGGGCGCTTTGCCGTCGAATTTTCCCGGACCTGCGCCCAGGTCACCGCCGTCGACCTTTCGCCCCGGATGCTGCGCAGCGCGCAAGCCCACGCCGCCCAGGAAGGGCGGGAGAATCTCCGCTTCCTGCAGGCCGATTTTACGGCGCTTGATCTCCATGATCCTGCCTGGGACGGCGCATTTGACCTTGTCTTTGCCGCCCAGACGCCTGCCCTCAGCAGCGCGCAAGACCTTGAGCGCCTGGAGCAGGCCAGCCGGGCCTACTGCTGCACCAGCAACTTCGTCCAGGCGACGGACAATATCGCAGAGGCCGCCCTGGCGCGGCTCTGCCCGGCTGGCAGCTTTTCTGCCCGCCGAAACGGTCGGAATTTCTATGCACTGCTGAACCTGCTCTGGCTCCGGGGGCGCTTCCCTGTGGTCGCCTATCACACAGAGCAGCTCTGCACGCGACCCGCCGCGGACGAAGCCCTGGCGCGGGATATTCTGCGCCGCTACCGCGTACCGGGCGACCCGGATGCGCTCCTGCCGCGCCTTGCGGCGGACCTGGCCGCCCACGCAGACGCCGACGGCTGCATCTCCTGCCGCACCATGTGCCGCTATGGCTGGCTCCTCTGGGACCACCGCACCACGCACCCCGTATAACCGCACAGAAAAACACCGCCGCATCCTCCGCAGCCTTTGCGGAAGATGCGGCGGTATTTTTCTGCCCTCCTTGGGAACATAGAGGAACCCCCTCCGGCGCCAAGCGCCGAAGGGGGGTGGGTGCGGGTTTTGGCCCGCACCCGTTTAGAAAGGAAATAAAGGAAATGAAGAAGTTATCTCATTTACTTGCGCCGGTCGCCAATTACTTGACGATCTTCGTCGCAAACCGCTGCAGGATGGCAGCCGCCTGGGCGCGCGTCGCGTTGGCGGCAGGCTGCAGCTCGTTGTGGGTGTTGCCGTACATCAGTTCATTTGCAACGGCCCACTGCATCGACTCGGTCGCCCAGCTGCTGATGCTGGCGGCATCGGCGTAGCTGCTCAGGTCAACCCAGGTGCTGCTTGTCAGCTTGTGATAATCCGCGTAGCGGCGCATCATGGCTGCCATCTGCTCCCGGGTGATCTTCGCGTCGGGGCTGAAGGCCGTCTCGCTGGTGCCATAGACAACGCCGTTGGCGCTGGCCCAGGCGACAGCGTCCGCATAGTATGCGCCTTCGGGAACATCCGTGAAGCTTGCCGCGTCCTTGACCTCGGGCTTGCCCTCCATACGGTAGAGCATCGTGACGAACATGGCCCGCGTCAGCGCATCATCCGGGCTGAACGTCGTGTCCGTCGTGCCGTACATCAGGCCGTGGGCGAAGACGTAGTCCACCGCGTCGTGGTACCACAGCGTCTGGTCCACATCCGCAAACTGACGGCTCGGGCAATACACGCCGCCTTCGCAGGCAGGCAGCTTGGCAAGCTCTTCCGTTCTCGTCTCGCCGCAGTTTTCGCAGGTGTAGGTCATGACGCCCGTCTCCCAGATCGTCGGCTGGGTCGTCACTTCGCCATCGTTCCAGGCGTGGCCCGTGGGCTGGGTGAAGGCGTTCACATAGCTGTAGTCGCAGTGCTGGCAGCGGTATTCCGTATAACCGAAGCTCAGGCATGTGGGCTTCGTGACGGTGGCCGTCATCTCATGGTCTGCCTTGGGGATGGCCTGGGTGTAGGTCTTGTCACAGCCTTCGTGCTGGCAGGTGAAGGTCAGGACGCCTTCTGCCGTGCAGGTGGCTTCCTTCGTGACCTCGGACTTGTAATCATGGTCCGTCGCCGCGGTGTAGCTGTCGACATAGCTTCTGCCGCAGGTGGCGCAGGTATGGGTCGTGTAACCCATGGTATCGCACGTCGGGGCTGTGACGACGGCTTTGTCCGTGTGGCCCTTGGCCGGGACCATAGTGTCGATGTAGCTGTCGCCGCAGGTCTTGCAGGTATGCGTCGTGTAACCGGCCGATTCGCAGGTCGGCGCGGTGACCGTGGCTTCATATTCGTGGGCCAGCTTTGCGATGGTCTCGTCCTTTTCGCCCTTGCAGCCCGCGCGCTGGCAGGTGAAGTGCATCGTGCCTGCTTCCGTGCAGGTCGGCGCCTTCGTCTGCTTGCCTGCGTCCCAATCGTGGCCCAGGGCCGCGACCGTCAGGGTGCCGACATGACCGCAGTACTTGCAGATGCCGGACATTTCGCCGGTCTCGTCGCAGGTGGCTTCCTTCGTGACCTTCCACTCGGGGTAGACATGCTTGCCGGACGCGCAGTCGGGCAGGCGCTGGTAGGTCTCCTCGGCGAAGGTCAGGGTCTCGTAGTGTTCGACATAGTCCTTCTGCTGCGGCGTCAGGGCATCGTAGGCGGCTCTTGCCGCTGCGATGGCATCGCCGCTGTCTGTCGTGACCTTGCCGATGGCGTCGATCAGGGCGTCGACGGCTGCGGCGGCCTCTCGGTCGGCGGCCTCCGTCGTCACGTAGGTCTGGCGGAGGGTCGTTGCCAGGGAAACGCCGGTGTCATGGACGAAGGCGGGGCTGTCGCCGAAGGTCTCGTCCCCCGCGATGCCATCCAGGCCAAAGGAGGCCGTGCAGGCCTTCTTCGCCGTGAAGGTCAGGGTGTCAAGCAGGATGCGGCCATCCTCGCCCGCTTCCAGCTTCGCGCCGTCCGCCAGGGTCAGGGTCCGGAGAATGCTGCCCGCTGCGGAGCGATCGTCCGCCGTCAGGTTCGCTGCGGCCTGGGCCGTCTGCAGCTCCAGCTCTGCCGCGTTGTAGGTCAGGCTGTAGCCGACCGTCCCAGCCGTCTGGGTGCCCGTCAGATAAACCCGGGCAATGACTTCGGCGTGCTTTGCATAGTTATCCTGCTCCAGCTCGACCGTAATGGCCGCCGTGGGCAGCGCCTCGGCAAAGACGGGGTACGGGTCGACCCCGATGCGCTGGACATAAGCGTCGCCCAGCAGAGCCAGGACGGTGCCGTCGGCAAATTCCTCTGCCGTCTTGCTCTCCGCCTTCCCGGCGACGTCCTTGCCGATGGCGTTCGACGCGCCAACTGCCTTGACCGTGTTGTAGCTATAGCAGTTGCTCCACTTGTTGGCCATCATAAAACCTGTCAGGCCGCCGACATTCTTGCTGGCGCCGACCAATTCTACGGCCGCATAGCAGTTTTTCGCTATGGTCCCCACTGCGCTGGTGCCGGTCAGCCCGCCGCAGTAGGTCGCACTGGCGGTGCCCTTGTTGCAGTAGATCGTGCCCTGGGCGTAGCAGTTGATAAAGTCCTTATTGCTGCGCATACTACCGACTAAGCCGCCGGCATTCTGCGGCGCCGCAGTGTTATAGGTCGCCATGGTAATATTCGTGCGGCAGTTGCGGACGACGCCGTTATAGTAGCCGATCAGGCCGCCGACATTCGATGCACCGATGACAACGCCTTCATAGCTGCAGTTTTCGACCACTGCAGTGCCACCGTAGCCGACGATACCGCCGACCCGGTCTGTCGCCTGGCCGCCGACATAGCTATCGCGCACATGCAGGTTCTTGACTGTGCCGTCCAGCTGGCCGAAGAGACCAAACTGGCTCGTAACTTCCCCTGCCGGGAGGTACAGGCCGGAGATGGTGTGGCCATTGCCGTCAAACGTACCGGTGTACTTGGCGCCATTCAGGTCATTGCCATAGCCGATGGGTGCAATGGCCCGCAGCTTCTCCGTCGACGCCGCGCTGGGCAGCAGGATGTCATCCAGAGATGCCAGCAGATCCTGGTTGATGGTGATATCGCACTTTAGAATCGCGTTGGCCGCATTGTTCTGCGCCGTGCCCGTGGGCAGGGTGCCGTCGACCAGACGGGCAAACCAGTTGAGCTGGTCGGCATTTTCGATGATGTAATACGTCGTGCCGTCAATCTCCTCGGTCTTCATGGTCTTTTCCGTTTCCTCGACCGGGAGCCGCTCGGCGTCCTTGCACGCCTGTTCATAGTCGGCGTAATTGGGGATCTTCGCCGTATCGCCGCCGCGCTGGGTATAGGCCGCCAGATTCGCCGTCAGGGCGGGGAGCAGCTCGATCTTGTCCAGCGTCATGGGGGTAACGGCCTTGATCTCGGCAGCCAGCTGGTCGATGACCGCCTGCTCTGCCGCCTGGGCAGCGCGCAGCGTCGCCACGTTCGTCACCTGGGCGCGCTCCGCCTCCGTCAGGGACCGGTAGCACGCGTCGGCCGTCGCCAGATTCGTGAAGCAATGCTCCGCGCCGTCCAGTGCGACGGTACCGATGGCGTCGATCAGCGCAATGGCGACCTGGGCCGATGCGTTGGCATACGCGCCGTTCACGTAGTAGACCGCATTATCGGCCGTGCGGAACATCGGATGGGCATCCACGCCGATGCGCTGGCCGAAGGCATCGCCCAGCCGGTAGGCCAGCTCGCCGCTGGTCATCATTTCGCCCTGGAGCTTCCCGCCGCCGATCTGCGTCGCGACATCCCGGGAGAGGTCGCTGATGCACTCCAGGCCATCGACCTGGGGATAGTAGCAGTTGTCGATCACGGTACCGCCGCCATTCAGGATGCCTGCGATCGCGCCCTGGAAATAGGCGGGGCCAATGGTGCCGGAGACAAAGGTGTTTTTGATCTGGACCTTGCCGTAGTTATGGCAGCTGATGCCGCCGATACGGTACGCCTGCTGCGTCGTCGTATCCGCGGTGTCCTCCAGGTGTATATCCGCGATGCAATAGCAGCTGTCGATCAGCGCGCCTGGATTGGACGTGTTCGTCAAGCCGCCGGCCCAATACTTGCCGAAGAGCTTGCCTTCAAAGCCGCAGCGCAGCAGCTTCGCGTCCTTGTTCAAATAGTAGGCGATACCGGCGACATGAAAGCCCTGGGTATAGGCATCCTTGAGTACCAGGTCCTTGACGGTGCCGTTGACATTGAGAATCATCGCGTCGCCGTCATGCTCATAGCTTGCCACGGAGCTGCAGTAGAGCGCGCCGGAGATGGTGTGGCCATCGCCGTCAAACGTGCCGTCCAGCTTGTCGATCATCGGCAGACGGGTCATGTTGGCAAGCTGGTCCTCCTTGACAGCGCCGGTCTCATCCAGCAGCGTCGCCAGCAGGTTTTTGTTGACGGTGATATCTGCCGTCAGGATGGCGTTGGCCGCCGTGTTGCGCTCCTTTGCGGCCAGGGTGCCGTTCAGCAGGGCAATATACCACTGCAGCTGCTCAAGATTTGAGATGGCATAGTATTTCTCGCCGTCGATGGTCTTGATCTGGATGCTCTCTTCGACCTTGCTCTCGTTGTCGGCCTGGACGCACTTGGCATAGGCCGCCTCAGCTGCCGTGAGGGTCTCGTAATTTGTCACACGCGCTGCGTCGCCGCCCCAGGCGAGGTAGCGGTCACAGCTGCCGCGGGCTGCTTCCAGCGCGTCCTTGCTCGCCAGGGTGATCTCGCCGAGGGCGTCGATCTGGGCGATGAGGGCGTTCACCGCGGTGGTGTAATCCGCCTGCTTCTGGGTGAGGGTCTCCAGCTTTGTGACCTTGGCCCGCTCGGCTTTCGCCAGCATATCGTAGCAATCCTGCGCCAGGGTAACATTGCCGAAGCAGTTTTCCGTCCCGTCCAGTGCGACGGTGCCGATGGCATTGATCAAAAGATCGCAGGTCTCGGCGGATGCATTGCGCAGATCGCCGCCCGCCATAAAGACGCGGTTCGTGCCGTCCGAAAGAACCGGGGAGGCATCCACGCCCAGCTTCTGGCCAAAGGCCTTGCCCAGCAGCCAGGCAACGGTGCCGCCGCGGAATTCCGTGGCCGTCTTGGTGATCGTATTGCCCGTGGCTGTGCTGGCGTTGACATCCAGGCAGTAGGACGGACCGTCCAGGGACTCTGCCTTGCTCGCAATGCCGAATGTCTCCGGCGCCTGCAGCGTCCCCAGGGCGTAGCAGTTGCGAACCGTATTGCTTTCGCTGTCGCCCTGCGTGATCCCGGCTGCCCGCCCGGCCGCCGTCAGATTGCCGGTAGAGTAGCAGTCTTCGATCGTAACGTTATCGTTGGACTCCCCAACAATGCCCGCTGCCGTTTTCAGGGAGGACACTGCACTGCCGCGGAAGCTGCAGCGCCGGACCGTCAGATTGTTATACCCGCCGACGATACCGCCGACATTGCAGCCCGCTTCCAGCGTCGCGTCGACCGCGCAATCCTCGACCGTGCCAGAGCCGAGGCCCATAATGCCGCCGGCATAAGCATTCGTGCTGTCCTTCGTAACCAGCGTGCCGGTAAACGAAGCATTGCGGACCGTCGCAGACGATGTATAGGCAATGATACCGGCTGCATACGTGTTGGCACGGATCTGCCCCTGGTAGGAGACATTCTCGATCGTCACCTTAGAGCCGCTGCCAACAATCGTCGCATTAGCGCCGCTGCCAACAATACCGCCGACGTTGCCGCCGCTCAGATAAGAATCTTTTACCTTCACATTTTTGACCGTCGCACCCGCCGCAGAGCCGAACAGACCCGCATTGCCCGACCAGGCTGTCGTCATGACCAGGCCGGAGATCGTATGGCCCTGGCCGTCGAAAATGCCCTTATAGAGTGCCGTATTTCTCGTCGCGCCAAAGCCCGTGCCGGAGGTCCAGGTGTAGCCGCCGATGGGCGTCCACTGGCGCCAGCCAGCCTGCTTGGTCAGATTGCCGTCGGCATCCAGGACGTTTTCGTTGAAGGTGATGTCTGCGTCCAGCAGGGCATTGGCCGTTTCCTGCCGGGCATCCCAGCCGCCGGACTGCAGGCCGTTGACCAGCTTCGCAAACCAGACAAGCTCATCCGCCGTCTTCAAAACATAATATTCTTTCCCGTCGACGGTCCGTTTTTCAATCGCCGTCTCAATCTGGGCAAACAGCAGCGTTTCATAGGCCGCCTCGGCGTCCGTCAGGACCTTCAGCTGGTCTGCCGTGATGAGGTTCTTGACGCCTACCGGAGCTTCGTCATACGCCAGCCGGGCCGCGTCGATCTTCGCCTTGCATTCGTCCGTCAGCGTTACCTCGCCGATGGCGTTGATTCTCTCAACAATGGCCGCCGCCCGCTCCGGGTAGTCCGAGCCGATGACGGAGAAGGAGACATCCTGGAAGCTGCACCAGTAGTTGGTGGCCTCCGGGGAATCCGTGCCGTGATAATTGCCGCCCTCGCTCTGGGGGCTCAGGGCCAGGTGCGTACCCGGCGCAGAGCCGTAGGACCCCAGGTGGATGCGGACATTGGAGACCGTGAATTCCCCCGCCGCGTCCGGGATGACCTGCAGCCCGGCATTTTCCTTGATGCCGTACTGGGTGCCTTCGCCGCTGACCGTGGCAAGCTCCTTGCCGCTCTCATCCAGCAGCGTGCCCTCCAGGTACGTCGTGTTGCCGTAGCCGGGGTTATAGATCGCGCCCAGCTTCGGCTGCGGCGTCGTCACATTGGAGTATGCGACCTTGACCGTCTCACCGGCGCAGATGGTCTGGCCGGGGCTCGTCACATTCTGCACCGTGACATCGCTGCCGACGGCGCCCAGCACGTAGCAGCGCATGGCGTCGCCCGCCTGGACCTTGACGATATTGCGCCCGGCCTTGAGGTTCAAGGTGTAGCTGCCGTCAGCATTGGCGGCGACGGTCTGCCAGCTGGAGGCCTTCGGGGTCGGATACCCGCAGACATTCATCAGGCTGACGGTCAGGCTCTGGCCATTTTCCGCCGTGGGCTTTATCGTCTTTGGAATGGAATCGTTCGTTTTGACTTCGTCCGAGCCGTCGACCTTGACCGTCTTGGCATAATAGAACGTATTGAGGTCCGAAAGGCCCTCCAGGCCAGTCGTGACGCCCTCGCGGTTGCCGTTAACCATAAACGCGTAGACCGCGACGCTCTCGTCATTGATCGCGCCGTAGACCTGGTCGTCAAACTCCATGGCGTCATACGTCAGCGCCACGATGGACAGGCCCGGCTTGACAGCCTTGACGATGCCGTATTCATCCACCGTGACCGAGTCGCCGTCGAGCACATAATAGTGCTTGTCCGGCTCGAGATAGCCGTTCTGCAGGCCGTCGTTGATCGCCTGCCAGGCCCGGGAGGACCAGGAGCCGAAGGCCTCACCCTGCTGCAGGGAGATAAACTTCGAGGCGTTGCCGTTCGTGATGATGCTGGCCTCGTAGCGGCTCTCGTGCAGATTGGGCGTCGCTTCCAGCTTGTCAACTTCAATACTCAGGCCCGCCTTGGGGGTGAACGTGTGGGCCTTTTTCATGTAGCCTTCTTTGGAGACGACATAGTAGACTTCGCCGCCGGAATTTGTCGGGGCCTCGGCGGTATAGTAGTCGTAGCCGCCCTCGGTCTTGACGAACGTCGTCTTGAATTGGTTGTTCTGGCGATAGAATTTGACCAGCTCCTCGACCTTCAGCGTCGCCCCGGCGGGGATCTTAAAGGAGACCGTCGCCTTTCGGCCGATGTTATAGGCGCGGCCATCAGACAGGTTAAAGCCCGCCGCCTTGAAGCCCATAAACTCCGTCGCCCCCGGCAGGGACCACAGGTTGCCGTAGAACCCGCAGTAGGTCTCATCCGTCGGCTCGCAGAAGTACTGGTAGCGGACATTGTAGCCATAGGCCGGGACGAGGACCGTCGCGCTCTGCTTGTCCGTCGTCACGAGGGATTCGCAGACGAGGGACGTATCCTCGGTGTTCACGATGCGCATTTTGAAGTCCGTCCGGGCATCCTTCACGCTGTAGGTGATCAGGCGCAGATAGACATCCGCGTCGCCCGTCACCTTGAACATGCCGGTGCCCGCCGCATCGTTGCGGTAGGTATACGTTCCGGCGTCACCCCGGAAGGTAAACGTCGCGTAGTCGCCGGATTCGCCCTTTGTCAGGGGGATATTCTCTCCGGCTGCGTTTTGCAGCGTCAGGGCCTGTACCGATGCGTAGATCGTCACCTGATAGGCCCCTTGGCCTGCCTCCGCCGGCGTTGCCGCCAGCGCCATACTGGGCAGTAAGCCCAGGATCAGCGCCAGCGCCATAAGCGCCGCCAGAATCCGTTTGGGCAGCTTTTTCATTCGCTTCACCATTCCTTTTCTGATTTTTTATTCACCGCAAACGCGGCGATGGACAAGAGTTTTCATGCTTTTCTAGCCAAGAGAAAAGCATGTCGCACCAGTGCGACGCGTTTTTTGGACAGATACAAATACAAAAGCCGTGGCGGAGCAAAACTCCACCACGGCCGATCTTTCCGTGCCCAATTTGCGCTCTAAAGGCGCGCACGCATCACCAAGTCTTCTGGCTCATGCAGCCGGGCGCGATCATGAACAAATCCACGCCCCGCGCGGCTTCCTGCCTTCTCATGGGTTTCCCCACAATGGCCACCTTTCGGCGCAAAGCCGCGCAGCTGCAAATACAGCTACGGGGTAAGCCCCGGATTCTCACCGGGTTCCTTTTATCCCCCCGCCACGCATCTCAGCGGCAAAGGGGAGGATGATACGATGTATTTCGATCTATAATTATTTTATATCATATTCTTGTACGACTGTCAATACTTCTTTCAGAAAGAGAGGAACCCCCTCTGGTGCCAAGCATCAGAGGGGGGTGGGTGCGGGTGTGAGCCCGCACCCGTTTAGAAAGGAAATAAAGTAGATGAAGAAGCTAACTTATTTACTTGCGCTGATCGCCATTACTTGACGATCTTCGTCGCGAACCGCTGCAGGATGGCAGCCGCCTGGGCGCGCGTCGCGTTGGCCGTCGGCTGCAGGGCATTGTGGTTGTTGCCGTACAGGAGCTCAGACGCGACGGCCCATTGCATGTCGCCTGTTGCCCAGCTGCTGACCGACGCGGCGTCAGTGTAACCGGAAAGGTCTGCTCTCGCGCTGGTGTCGATCTTCTTGAAGCTTGCATACCGGCGCATCATGGCAGCCATCTGCTCCCGGGTGATCTTGCCATCCGGCGAGAACGCCGTCTCGCTGGTGCCGTAGACGACACCGTTGGCGCTTGCCCATGCGACGGCGTCTGCGTAGTACGCATTGGCAGCAACATCCGCGAAGCTGGTGTTCCCCGTGACTTCCGGCTTGCCCTCCATGCGGTAGAGCATGGTGACGAACATGCCGCGGGTCAGGGCTTCGTCCGGCGCAAACGTCGTATCGCTGGTGCCATACATCAGCTCGTGCTCGTAGACATAGCGGATGCTGTCCATGTACCAATCCTGGGTCAGGTCGGTAAACGGCAGGTCCGTGGGAACATCGGGCTTTTCAAGCTCTGCGATCTTCGCTTCCGCCGCCGTCAGCTTTTCGAGGTTCGTGACATACTGCTGCAGCTCTGTCGGCAGCTTGTCATAGGCCGCCCGGGCCGCCGTGACGGCGTCCTTCGCGTCCAGCGTGACGTCTGCCGGGATGGCGTCGATCAGGGCAATGACCTTGGCAATGGCCCGGTCCGCCGCAATATTCACCGCAGAGATCTTACCGTAGGTGTTATCCTGCAGGGCCTTGTCCAAGGCAGCCTGCAGCGCGGCATAGGCCGCGTCCACCGTCTCCTGGTCCGCGCTCCAGTCGATAAGCGCTGCGACCGCTGCGCGGTAGGCGTCCGCGTTGGCCTTTACGAAGCCATCGCTATCGTCCAGGGCATTGACCTGGGAGACCAGCTTCGTCAGGGCTTCCTTGTTGGCCACCTGCATGGGGTTCTCGCTGTTCGCGTCGCCCACGTCGGCGCCGATGCCGGCCACGGTGAACTGCCAGCGGATGACATCGCCGTCCTGCATCGTCTGCTCAGATGCGTAGACAGACGGGAAGCTGCCATTGACGCTGTACATCCAGCCGGAGGTGGAGGCATAGTCAAATTCGCCCAGCCATTCGTCGGACTCTCGTGCATTCGTCAGGTCCTTCCCGGCCCGCTGCACGATGGCCTCGGGGATATTGACCTCTTCCGCCGCATCCGCCAGATAAGAGAGGTAGAAGCTGGAGGTCGGCGTGCCGTTGTACTGCATCTTATCGTTGCCCAGGAGGGCGACCAGCAGCTGTGCCGCCGTCGTGTCCTTCGGGATCGTCACCAGGGTCGGCTCCAGAATATAATCCTGGCCCAGGGTGGACTTTTCGATCGCCATAGAGACGGTGATCATCTCATCCGACTTGCCGATGCTGGCGTTGATGAGGTCTTCGTATTCTTTTTCCGCCGCAACCAGCACCGCGTAGTTGCTGACGGAAGCCTGCTCCGCCTCGGTCAGCGCGTCATACATCGCTCTGGCGCTGCGGATGGCCTCGCCGCTGCCCTGGCCCACAGAGCCGATGGCGCGGATCGCGTCCTCGACCGCCGTGACCTTTTCACTGACGACGGCGGAGCCGGTGATATGCAGGAAGTAGGAGATAGGCTCCTGCTTGCCGCTCTGCACGATCACGCGGACCGTTCTGCTCTTGCTGGCGCTGATGGAATAAGTATTGGGCGCTGCGACGCCGTTCTTCGTGCTGCGGTTGTTGACAATGATATGGTCATCCTCCGCCGCGTTGACGGTGAAGGACAGATTCCGCATCTGGCCCGCGTCGACATTGGCCTCATAGACCGTATCAGAGACCTTCTTGAAATCCGTACCGGAGAGGGTCACGGACTGGTCGCCGTCGCTAATGACGATAGACTGTGCGCCCGCCGTTCTGCCGACGGCTTCTACCTGCTCACTTGCCCGCAGCGCGGTGCAAACTTCGGTGGAGAGCTCGCCCATAATGCCGGTAACCGGCTGATAGACCGCCGTCTGCACCTTGACATAATGGATGCCGTTCTTAAAGGTCACCGGGTTCCCTTCTGCATCGACGGCCCAAGCCAGGTCAAAGGCGCTGGCATAACCGGTCTGCGCATAGGGATTCTCCAGGGTGCCGGTGATATCGTCACCCGCACCTGCGCCGCCGGAGCCGTAGCTCGGGGAGGAGGCCAGGGAGTCGACATAGCCGAACATATCCCAGCTCACCCGCCACGGCAGCAACACGCCGCCCAAGGTGATCTCATTCTGATTTTCGCCGAAGTCATGCAGGGGGTACATTGCAGGGCTCGGATATTCCGCGCCGACGCCGTCGTTGTAATAGGTGCCGGAGTTGCCCAGGTTGTCCGTCCAGTCATAGCCGTAGTTGCTATTGGTGTTCTTGTAAGTAAACTGATAGTTCCAATTGACATCGTCTTCGAAGTGCTCGGAGCCAGCCAGCGCATACCACTGCTTGCCGTCCTCCGAGACCCAGACCTGGCCCGCCTCGCCGGCGCCATAGCCGCCGTTGCCGTTGGCATAGGAGTTGCCGAAGACCTGGAAGTCTACGCCGTAGGTGTGATTTGGATCATCCTGAATTGCATCCTTGAAATACCAGGTGATATAGCCGCCGTAAGCGCCCAGGGACGTAACATTCGTCCACTCGGTGTTGCCCAGGAGCGTGCGCTCCGGGTACAGGGCGTACATCCGGCCGCCGGTGAAGGCCGTCTGACGGCCATTGGTATACTGGGAGCCGGGGGCGACGTAGTCGACGACTGCATCCGGCAGGCCCTGCATATCGCCGCCCTTGCTCAGGGAGATTTGAATGGTTTTGCGAACGCTGTAGCTGAAGGAATCATTCTTCGGAACTGTCAGGACGCCGGAGCAGCCGACTGTCGCACTGACACCGGACAAATCCCCCTTCGTGATGGAATAGCCATCCTCGTCGATCTCCATCAGGTTCTGCGGCAGGATATCGGCCGTCCGATAGATTTGAACGCCTTCGTTCGCCTTGAGCTTGACTGTGACTTCCTTGCAATCTGCCGGAACAACAGCGGACGTCTTGGTGCTGCCCGCCGTAAAGGCCGGGCTCATAAAGCTGCCTTCGGACAGCTTCAGATCCGTAAACGTTACATCATTCGGCTGGAAGGGCAGCTTGTAGACATGCAGCTCCCGATCCGAAACATTGGCTGCCGTCTTCGTCGCTACGGACGGATCTGCCAGGTAGCCGTATTCCAGGAAGTCTGCCTTGGCAATCGAGCGCACATAGACCGTCATGTACTCCTGGCCCTCATCGGCCTTCCAGGTGATCGTCGGGATATTGCTGGCATCATAAGCCTGCCAGCCCTCAGGCAGGACGTCATCCGATGCCGGGGTCTGCCAAGGCACGCCCTGGGACCAGGCAATCACAGAGTTATCCGTGCCCGCCGCTTCCAGCTGGAAGGCTTCCATATCACTGAACAGATAGCTATTCAGCACGCCGCTGGGGCTGACCCACGGCGTATAGGAGTTGCTGACCGTTTCGGACGCGATCTTCCCGTTGGTACGGACACTATAGCCAATGCCCTCCTGGAAATAGTAGCTGGCGTTCATCGCGTTTTCCATCGTGAACGTCATACTCTCATCGCGCATCCGGCCAACCGGGGACGCGACCAGCTTGGAGAGTCTGCCGATGTTAGAGTAATCCCTCCAGAAGTGGATATGATACTCCGTGAAGCAGTTTTCGTCCTGCTTATCCTGCAGACGGAACGCCACGTCGGTCTCACCGCAGTAGAGCATCAGTATCGTCTCTGTGCCGGAGACGATTTCATTCTGCTTTTCGCCATTTACATAATAGGTAAGCGTGTATTTTTCGCTGTCGTAGCTCGGTGTCACAGCGTATCTGCTGGTCTCACCGCTGGAGAACGAGATATAAACGCCATAGTCCCAGCGGGTGCGGCTGAACTGCTCCGAAACCTGGCCGCCGTTCGGGTCCTTCTCGTTGAGCCAGCCGCCGTTTTCATCCTTCAGACGGACATTCCCGCTGGAGAAGGACAGAGCGTCCAGGTACGGCTTCTTGCTGTTTTCATAGACATAGATCTGCATGCCGCCCTTGACACCAGTGGAGCTGGTTGCATAGATATATGCCACGCCCTCCTTACGGGCCGTGACAACGCCGTTTTTGACGGTCGCAACGGTCTTGTTCGTCGTCGTCCAGGTGTAGGTGCTGTCTGCGTTGCCGTCAAAGGCCGTCAGGGCCAGCTTTTCGCCCTTGAAAACAGAGTGCACCCCGCCGACGCCATTGGCGTCCGCGACCTTTACACCCTTGACCCGGAGATTGACCTCCAACTTATACTCCGGATGATTCTTAATTGAAGCCGTCAACACTGTCGTACCCGGCTGCTGCGGAACGACATAGACCGCGCTGCCGCTGCTGTATCTGGCTGTGACGATATCCGCCGGGCTGCTCGTAAATTCCAGCAGCTTTGCTTCACCCAAGGGGCCAAAGCCAAAATAGGGCTGGTTGCTATCCGGGATCGGCTTGCCGGTCTCATCCATCGTATAGGTATAATAGCCGTCATCGCCCAGGGTATACCCATTGGTAAACTGGACCGCGATATCCGTCGCAACCGCATACATCCAAAGCGAATACGAT
>CAUBQU010000001.1 GCA_958438185.1 uncultured Oscillospiraceae bacterium | reverse complement strand
GGCGCAGATTGTGCTCGATCAGGCACTGGCGCGCCGTGTGATCGCCCTGGGCCAGGCGCAAAAGCAGCTGCTGCTCCTGCGGCCCCGGCAGCGGCGGCGGCAGGACATCGCTGCCGCCGACATACATGACCTTTGCCGGCTGCAGCAGCCCCAGGCGGACAAAAATAATATGTAGCTTCTGATTCATACAACGCCTCCTAAAAGTCCGGAATACCCGCCGCCATCTGAGACCGGCGTGGGTGAGAGCGCAACCGTCATCCGGGGGATCACCCGCCCCGCCAGCGTGACCTGCTTTGCCTGGAAGGCCAGCAGCACTCCCTTGACGCCCACGGCGCGGTAGGGCAGCAGCCGCCAGTGCAGCTGTGGCGCCTGCTGGGTCAGGGCGGTAAAGGCAGCCACCGGGTCATCCGGCCGGGCGGCCCGAGCAGGCAGCAGCGGCGCCGCCGCCTGCCACTCGACGATCAGCACCGGCGCGTTCGTCATCGGGTCGCGCAAGGTGTTGCCGGTGTCCCGCAGGACAGGGAGCGTCAGATGCGCCGTGCCCGTTTCGATCTGGGCCTGTTCGATCTCGCCGCCGCCATGCACCGCGCAGCGCCGCAGCACCAGGCTCGTGAGCAAATACCCCAGCGCCGCCACCAGCAGCAGTGCCTGCCAGCAGACCGGGTAATAGACCGCGCCGTGCAGCAGCACCAGCCCCCAGTCAAACACCGCCGCCACCAGCAGCACCAGCCCCGCCAGCGCCAGGCTCACCAGCGCAAACAGCACCCCCTGCCGCAGGCTGCTCCGCCGCGCGCCGAAGGCCACCAGGATCATCCCGGCCGCCACAGCAAGTCCCACCGGCCAATACTGCAGAAAGGCCCAGAAAAACGACCCGGCGGCAAAGCCGCCCCCCAGCGCCGCCGCCAAAAGCAGCCGTCCCCGATGGATGGCCGCGCCGGACAGCCTGGCGCTGCACACCAGCAGCAAATAGTCGATCACTGCATTGACGGCAAAAGCCAGGTCCACATAGACGCGCAATGGCACCCCTCCCGCTCTCGGTTGCCATCAGTATATAAAAAAAGGCGTAAAAAAAAGGACGAAATCTGTCGAACAGATTTCATCCAATTTTTTAAAAAAATCAGAGATTATTTCGTTGTCCTATCCCAGCGGGACAAACCCGCCAAAATATTACCGCTCCTTTGGGCGCTCCGCCGCAGGCGGCGTCGAAGGATTCTCCCGCTCCACCTGGCGGATATTTTTTTCCGCCTTGCTCCGGGGCAGCATGACCTCGTGCCCGCAGCCCAGGCAGCGCAGGCGGAAATCCATCCCCGTGCGCAGCACCTTCCAGCGCTTTTCGCCGCAGGGGTGCGCCTTTTTCATCAGCAGCACATCGTTGACGCGAATATCCATCTCACTTCTCCTTCTTGACCTCGTCCCAGTATCGTTTGCAGGCCTGCTCTACTTTGTTCGGACCGTAGTGATAATACTGCCTGCCCTGGAGGGCGTCTGGCAGATACTGCTGCGCCACATAGTGATTTGGGTGCTGATGGGGGTACTGGTATGTCAGCCCCCGCCCCATTTTCTTGGCGCCGGTATAATGGCTATCCTGCAGATGCGCAGGGATCTCACCGCCCTTGCCGTGGCGCAAGTCCCCCAGGGCTGCGTCAATGGCGCAGATGGCCGAGTTGGATTTCGGCGCGGTCGCCAGGAAGATCACCGCCTCGCTCAGCGGGATCCGGGCCTCCGGCAGCCCCAGCTGCAGGGCCGCGTCGCAGCACGCCTTGACGATGGCGATGGCCTGGGGATACGCAAGGCCAATGTCCTCGCTGGCTGTCACCAGCATCCGCCGGATGGGCGAGAGCAAATCGCCCCCCTCCAAAAGCCGCGCCAGATAATGCACCGCCGCGTCCGGGTCCGAGCCGCGGATCGACTTCTGGAACGCGGAGAGGATATCATAATGGCTGTCGCCGTCCCGGTCGTAGCGCATGGCGGAGCGCTGGGTCACAGCAGCGGCATCCTGCAGCGTCACCGCCAAGGTATCTGCAGCGGGGTCCGCCGCCGCGAACAGGACCTCCACCGCATTAAGCGCCTTACGCAAGTCGCCGCCGCAGGCCAGGGCGATATGCTCCACCGCCTCCGGCTCACACGTGACGGCAAGGCCGCTCTTTTCCGCCATATAATCGATGGCCCGCCGGACTGCCTGCTGGGCCGCCTCCGGCCCGATGGGCTTAAACTCAAAGACCGTCGACCGGCTCAGGATCGCGTTGAAGACATAAAAATACGGGTTCTCCGTCGTCGAGGCGATGAGGGTGATCTTCCCGCTTTCGATATGCTCCAAGAGCGTCTGCTGCTGTTTTTTGTTAAAGGACTGGATCTCATCCAGATACAGCAGCACCCCGTCCGGTGCCAGAAATGTATCCAGCTGGGCGACAATCTCTTTGATATCCGCCGTGGACGCCGTCGTCGCGTTGAGCTTATAGAGCTTGCGCTTCGTGCGCTCGGCGATGATATTGGCCACCGTCGTCTTCCCCGTCCCGGAGGGACCGTAGAAGATCAGGTTCGGCACATGGCCGGATTCGATCAGCCGCCGCAGCAGCTTGCCCGGCCCCAGGATCTCCTCCTGCCCGTATACCTCGTCGAGTGTTTTCGGCCGCAGCTCGTCGGCCAAGGGCTGATACATCCGTGCCACCTCCCCGGGGTAATTTTTGCACTTTGCCCCGTATTCTATGGGCGTATTATACCACACGCGCCCTGTAAATGGAACGGGGGAATTGTTTTTTCGCCGCCGCTGGCGTATAATGGAAAAAACAGCAAAACAGGAGGGCGCGATATGGACAAGCCGCGGGTTTTGGTCAGCTTCTGCCTGCTGGGCGCGCAGTGCCGGTATGACGGCCAGTGCAAGCCGCCGCTGGCAGAGCTGGCGCGTTTACAGGCGCGGTTTGATTTGATCCCCATCTGCCCGGAGCAGCTGGGCGGCCTGGCAACGCCGCGCCCCCCGGCAGAGCGCCGCGGCAGCCGCGTCGTAACGGCAAGCGGTTTGGACGTCACGGAGGCCTATGCCCGGGGCGCGCAGCAGGTCCTGCAGCTGGCCCGGCAGTTTTCCTGCCGCGCCGCCATTTTAAAGGCGAAAAGCCCGGCCTGCGGCAGCGGGCTGATCTATGACGGCAGCTTCACCCGGCGTCTCGTCCCCGGCTGGGGTGTGGCCGCCCAGCTGCTGCGGGAAAATGGCCTGCTGGTCTGCGACGAGACGCAGATTGGGTGGCTTTTATCGCAATTTCCCGATACTTAAGAAATCTTAAATACTTCGCTACTTTTCTCTTAAACCGTTTTTCTGTTACACTAACAGCAGAGAAACGGTTCTCATTTTCCGGAGGTGTGCACCATGTATAATATCCTGATCTGTGATGACGACGCCGATATCCGCGCCGCGCTGCGGCTGTATCTGGCGCCGGAGGGCTATGGCATCTTTGAAGCGGCCGACGGCGCGGAGGCGCTGGCGCTTCTGGCCCGGGAGACCATCCACTTGGTCCTGATGGACCTGATGATGCCGCAGCTCGACGGTGTCTCCGCCACCGCCCAGCTGCGGCAGCGCAGCAATGTCCCCGTCATTATGCTCACCGCCAAAAGCGAGGACGCCGACAAAGTCCTGGGCCTGAACGTCGGCGCGGACGACTATATCACAAAGCCCTTCAGCCCCCTGGAGGTCCAGGCCCGGGTCCGCTCCCATCTGCGGCGCTATACCGCCCTGGGCGGCATGACCTCCCAGCCCGGCAAGCTGATCAACGGCGGCATCTGCCTGGACAACGAATCCCGGGAGCTCACCGTGGACGGGGAGCCGGTCCTGCTGACGCCCATTGAATACAGCATCCTGCTGTTTTTGATGCGCGCGCCGGGCAAGGTATTTTCCTCAGCGGAAATTTACCGGTCCGTCTGGAAGGAGGAGCCCCTGGGCTCGGACGGCGCCGTCGCCGTCCACATCCGGCACCTGCGGGAAAAGATCGAAATCAACCCCTCTGAGCCCCGGTATCTCAAGGTGATCTGGGGGCAAGGCTACAAAATGGAGGTACAAAAATGACCGCATATCCAATCAGCGCACGTCTTAGCCGAACGGACGGAAAGGAGCGGAAGCCATGAAACAACTGCGCGAAAAGCCCTGGGCCAAATGCGCCGCAACGGTGCTTTTGCTGCTTGCCTGCCTGCTGCTGCTTGCAAGCTGCGCCGGGATCCTGTTTTTGATCAACTACCAGGGCTATGACGACACCACCGGCGAAATGGCCCAGGAAAACGCCCTCGCCGTCGCCCTGGACACCGGAAAAAGCGACGCCCGCAGCTACTATTCTGCCATCCTGGAAAAGGACGCTGCGGGGATCGACTACTACAAAAAGCACCTGGCCAAGGAAAATTCCAATTTCTTCTTCACCCTGACAGACGCCGACGGCAATGTCAAGCTGGAAAACTACCAATATCACGACGCCCTGCAGACCATCGACACCGATCTGCAATTTGAAGTCGAGACAGATCATACCGTGACCTATCACCAGCGGCTGTTTAACCCCGCCGTCGATGAGCAGCAGTCCGCCGAAACCTATGGCTACTATGACAACGGCAGCCTGCGCTATATCTACTGGAAAAATGGCGATCTTTACGACGCCACCAGTCACTACAGCGGCCACTGGGAATACGACGGCGAGACAACGACCGTCACCATCTATCAGGTCACCAAGGCCACTCTGCACCTGACCGGCGGCATCGCCGCCGACCTGCACGCCAAAGATGACGCGACCCAGCTCCTGCAGCTGCTGCAAGCGCTGCTGCCCCTGCGCTACTGGCTCATCGTCTTTGCTGCACTGGGGCTGCTGATCGCCCTGTTTTGCCTCGGCTTCCTGCTCTACAGCACCGGGCATAAGGTAGGCGTTCCGGAGATCTATCTCGCCCCGTGGCACAGGATCCCGCTGGACCTCGTCCTTGTGGCCGCCCTCTTCCTCGCAGGCGGTCTGGCTGAGCTGCTCTACTATCCCACCTGGCATGACATCAACACCATTGGCAGCATTCTCGCCATCACCGGCATTGCAATCGTCGTCTTCTTCGCAGGTCTCTACCTGCTGCTGACCGTCGTCGTCCGGTGCAAGGCGGGCAAATGGTGGCGCAATACGATCTGCTACCGCCTGCTGCATCTGGTCTGGCGCGGTATCAAGTATCTGGCGCAGATCCTGCCGCTCATCTGGAAGACGGCCCTCGGCTGCCTTGTGGTCCTGCTCGTGGAGCTCTGCTTCTTCGCCCTCGGCGGCAGCACGTCCTTTGTGTTCTGGGCGCTGGAGCGGCTTGCCCTGGTGGCCTTCGTCTTCCTCATTGCGCTGCAGCTTCGCAAGCTGCGCAAGCAGGGCCAGGCCCTGGCCGCCGGCGATCTGCACGCCCGGATGGACCCCACCGGGATGCTGCCGGAGCTGCGCCGCCACGCTGAGGACCTGAACCGCATTGGCGACGGCATGAACGCCGCCGTGGAAGCGCGGATGCGCTCGGAGCGGCTGAAGACGGAGCTCATCACCAACGTCTCCCACGACTTGAAAACCCCGCTGACCTCCATCTGCAACTATGTTGATCTCATGGGCCAGCTGGAGACGCTCGCCCCCCAGGAGGCGCGGGAATATCTGGACGTTCTGCAGCGCCAATCCGCCCGGCTGAAAAAGCTGACGGAGGACTTGATCGAAGCCTCGAAGGCCTCCTCCGGCGTTATCCCCGTCCACCTGGCACCGACGAATCTTGTCGAACTGCTGCGGCAGGCCACCGGCGAATACGACCAGCGGCTGGCCCAAGGCGATCTGAAGCTGTGCACCGCGCTGCCGGAGCAATGCAGCATTCTGGCCGACGGCCGCCTGCTCTGGCGGGTCCTGGATAATCTGCTAAGCAACTGCTGCAAATACGCCATGCCCGGCACCCGCGTCTATCTGACCGTGACGGCAGGAGAATCGAAAGCCGCCCTGTGCCTGAAAAACGTCTCCCGGGAGATGCTGACCGTCGACCCGGCCCAGCTGACAGAGCGCTTCGTCCGGGCGGATGCGTCCCGGAGCAGCGAGGGCAGCGGCCTGGGCCTTGCCATTGCCCAGAGCCTGACCCAGCTGCAGCACGGGACCTTCACCCTGGGGGTAGATGGTGACCTCTTCAAGGTCACCCTGGCCTTCCCCCTGGCCGCGCCCGACGCCGGTCCTGCACCTGCCTGACGGCACACCAAAATAAAAAAATCGCCTGTCCGGCAAATGGGCAGGCGATTTTTTATTTTCTTCACAGCAGCTGCGCCAGGGCATCGAGTTCGGCCTGGGTCGTCGACCAGCTGGTGGCAAAGCGTACGACGGTGTGATCGGCGTCATACGTCTCCCAAAAGCTGAAGGCGACCTGCTCGCGCAGCTGCTGCATTTTCTCATTTGGCAGGATCACAAACTGCTGATTCGTCGGTGTATCCAAAAGCAGCTGGTAGCCCTTCTCCCGCAGCAGCGTACGGAGCTGCTGCGCCATGGCGATGGCATGGCGGCTGATCTGCAGATAAAGGTCCTCCGTCAGCAACGTGTCAAACTGGACGCCCAGCAGCCGCCCTTTTGCCAGCAGGCCGCCGTGCTGCTTCACCCGGGTCATAAAATGCGCCGGGGCATTCCCCCGCGGGAAGACGACCGCCTCGCCGCAGAGTGCGCCGACCTTCGTGCCGCCGATCGTAAACGCATCGCACAGACGCGCCAGGTCCTGCCAGGTCACGCCGTTTTCCGGGCTGGCCAAACCGTAGCCCAGCCGCGCGCCGTCCAGATAAAGCGCCAGGCCGTATTGGCGGCAGACCGCTGCGACGGCCTCCAGCTCCGCTTTGGTATACAGCGTCCCGTATTCCGTCGGAAAAGTCAGGTACACCACGCCGGGAAATACCATATGTTCGTGGTTTCCATCGGCATAAAACGCCGCGCAAAAGGCTGCAATGTCCACCGCTGCCAGCTTGCCCGCCTGCTCCGGCAGGGTCAGGACCTTGTGGCCGGTGTATTCGATCGCCCCCGCCTCGTGGACGCTCACATGCCCCGTCTTTGCCGCCAGCACACCTTGGAACGGCTGGAGCATCGCATCGAGGACGATCTGGTTTGCCTGAGTCCCGCCGGTCAGAAAATAGACATCCGCCGCCGGGCTGCCGCACAGCGCCCGGATCTTTTGCGCCGCGCGCTCACAATAGGGGTCCGCCCCATAGCCGGGCAGGCACTCCAGATTCGTCTCCGCCAAGCGGCGGAGCACCGCCGGGTGCGCCCCCGCGATATAATCACTTTCAAACGATAGCATGTTTCTTCCCCCTCCGCAGCGCCGCGCGCCAGCGCACGCGCCGCCACCCGCTATTTCACTCTATGCCGCGCGCCTGCCGCTGTTCACAGGCCAAGCAGCCGCTGGGCGTTGCCGCCCAAGATCGCGTCTTTTTCCGCCTGGGTCAGCGGCAGCGCCTCGATCTGGGCGACACTGGCGGCCTGGTCTGTCCACGGGCTGTCGGTGCCGAACAAAATCCGCTCGCTGCCAAACCGCCGCACCATTTTGCAAAATGCCGCCGCGTCCAGCAGCTGCAGCTCCTGGGGCGTATAATCGTCGGGCTCCAGGGGTGTGATGCGGCCCAGGCTGAAGGCCGTATCCAGATACACGCCAGTATCGGGCAACAGCTCCATCACCTCGTCCCAATTCTTCCAGCCGCCCATATGGGCCAGGACCAGTGGGACCCGCCCCACCTGGCGGCAGGCCCGAGCGATCATCGCCGGGCTGCAGCGGACGACGCCGGGGAAGCCGATATCATCCCCCGCGTGGGTGACGACGATCAGCCCCAACTCTCCGGCCCGCTCTAAAATGCGCAGATAGCGCACATCGTCAAAATCCACCCCCTGGTAGACCGGGTGCAGCTTGATGCCCCGCAGACCTGCTGCGGCAATTCGGTCCAGCTCCTGCCGCCAATCCGGCTGGTCCGGATGGATGCAGCCAAAGTAAAGGAGCCCGTCGTGCCCTGTCAGGCGCAGGGAAAGATCGTTCATGGATTGCACCTTCGCCGGATTCGTCGCCACCGGCAGCACAACGGCGCGGTCCAGCCCCGCTTTTTGCAGGGAGGCTGTCAGCGCCGGGCCGGTGCCGTCCAGGAAGGCAGCCGCATGGCAGGACGCCTGCATTTTTGTGATCGCCGGGGCCGCGATGCGGGCCGGGAAGGTATGGGTGTGAAAGTCGATTCGCATGGTTTTGCTCCAATCTATGGGGTGTTATTGTGTCATTTCTCGTTTTTAGTCTCTGCCGCTTTTTCCGGGCGGCTCAGCAGCGCCAGGGCAACGATCGTCAGGACTGTCCCGACCAGCGCCAAGGCAGAGGGGATCTCCCGGAAAAACAGCATCCCCAGCAGCAGCGCCGCCACCGGCTCAGACCCCGCCGCCAGGATAGAATTCTTCCCGGCATCCATATACCGGAAGCCCAGCGTGAAGAGCACGTAGGACAGGACGGACGCACACAGGGAATGCAGCAGCATAAAGCCGATGTGCTTCACCGGCGCTGCCGCGACAAAGCCGCCCAGGGCAGCCCAATCCGTCAGCGGCGTCAGGGCCAGGCCCATGATGAGTAGGGCGTAAAAGGTGATGGTAAAGACGCTGTAGCCCCGCTGCATGGCGATCTTGGACATAATGCTGTAAAACGCATAAAACACCGCCGAAATGACGCCGATGGCGATGCCCCGCAGCGGCCATTGGGTCTGCCCGCCGGTGTGAATCAAGCCGCTGGCCAGTGTGCAGCCCAGCAGCGCCAGAGCCATGCACAAAACCTTTTTGCCGGTGATGCGCTCGTGGAACAAAAAGGCCGCCAGGATCATCACAAAAATCGGGTACAGCCCCAGCAGGATTGCCGCCAGGGACATCGGCAAATAGTTAATGGCCTCGTTATAGCAGGCGTTCAGGCCCAGCATCCCCACCAGGCTTGCGATCAGGAAGATCCAAAGGTCCCGCAGCTTGATTTTCAGCAGCGACGGCTTTGTGCAGAGGATCCCCACCAGCAAGATCAGCGCCGCCACCAGGACTCGGGAGGAGAGGATCGTCATACTGCCGATCCCATTGGCGTTCAAATACCGCACGAACGTCCCCACGGAGCCCCAAAACGCCCCTGCGACGATCGGCAGCAGAAAGGCCAAACGGTTTGCTTTTTTCATAAAACGCGCCTCCTTATATCGTTACCCGGCAAAATCTACCAGGCACAGGTTCAGATCTACCGCCGTGCCGATCCCGGGCACCTGCCCGCTCTGGGAGTACTGCCAGAGCTGCACGTTATAGAGGAAGGACGGATAGCTGTTATACTCCGCCAGCCACAGGCAGTAATCGTCCAGCCGCCGCAGGTCAAAGCGGTCGTAGCCAAAGTATTGGTTAAAATAGCACCCAGCCCGGTAGCCTAGGGCCTCAATGGTATCGCAAAAAGCGATGGCGCAGTCGGTCAGCGCCGTATTGTCCAGCGATGCCGTCCGTTCTGCTTCGCTGGACTGCTCCCAGTCAAAGATCACGGGGTAGGTGATCTCATAGCCGCCCAGATGGTCCAGGACAAACTGCGCCTCCTCCCGGGCCTCCGCTGTTGTGATGGCCTGGGAGTAGAAATAGACGCCGACCTGCAGGCCCGCTGCCAGCGCGCCCTCGATATTGGTATAATAACTCGTATCCTCCTCGATCGTCCCGGTGCCGTAGCCCCGGTAGCCGACCCGGATGATGGCAAATTCGATCCCCGCGTCCGCCACGGCCTGCCAGTCGATCGCCCCCTGGTGGGAGGAGACATCGATTCCCGTGCTGGAGACGGGGCTTGCCGTGCAGCGCACATAGCCGCCGTCCTGATAAAAATCCGAGGCGTCATAGGGGTTTTTCGCCACCGGGTCGTCCTCCTGCCCCGGCGCGAGATTGGCGATCTGCTGCGCTACCGTGTGAAACAAGGCCGTCGTTTTCTCCCACCAGCTGCCCTGCAGGCCCGTCGCCCGGCTGTAGGCGTAGACCGCCGCAAACAACAGCCCAGCCAAAAGGACCAGCACCAGCAGCGCCGTCCGGACCGGATGCCGCCGGGCCCGGCGGCGGGATCTCGTGCGATATGCCACAAAAGCACCCCTTTCTCTATCAAAATCGCCCACGCAACCCGCGCCGGGCGCCGTAAAAGCTTGCATTATCGCGGGCCTACAGCCCGCTTGCTATGCATTATACCACAGCTGTCGAGATTCGTCGAGGGGCACATTGCGCGGCGTTCGGCAGAAAAAAGTTGATTTTTCTCCGCATTTATGTAAAATAGGAATATCTAAAGATTCCAAAAGCTTCCGAAAGGCGGTTTCCCTATGCCTGAGATCCCTGAAAAACAACCCGCGCAGTCGCCGCAGCAAGATACGCGCCGCAAAAGATCGCCAGTCAGCTCCCTATTTCTTCTGCTTGGCGTCCTGCTGGTCATAGCTGCCATGGTTTTTGCCGTGCGCAGTCTCTCCAGCCGCTCCGATGGTGCCGCGCCCACGGCGAGTGGCGACGGCAGCGTTACCATCACCGCCGTCGGCGATATTCATATGGACAGCAGCCTGCTGCGCGACGCCCAGGCGGGCGGCGACTATGACTTCTCCCCGGCCTTCTTCGGTGTGGCCTCCCTTTTGGCGGATGCTGACGTGACCGTCGGCAATTTAGAGTGCACCTTTGCCGGTCCGGAGCAGACGGACCTGGACGGCTGGGCCCCGGATAACCTGGCCGGTACCCTCTCAGGCCTCGGCTTTGACCTGCTGCAGACCGCCAATTCCTACAGCATCGCCGGTGGCCTGGATGGCCTGAAGCGCACGATGGAGACTGTCACCGCCGCCCAAATGCAATACGCCGGAACAAGCCCGGACAAGAAAAGCTACAGGAAAGATTACGGCATCGCCGAATTTGAAACTGGCGGGATGCGCATTGTCTTCGTCGCCTTCACCAAAGGGCTGGGCAACCTGTGCCTGCCGGACGGCGCGGAATACGCCGTGAATCTGCTCTATGAGGACTACGACACAAATTACACCCAGGTCGCAACAACGCAGATCGAAGCCGTCATGGCGGCGGCCCGCAAACGCAGCCCGGACGTGCTCATTGCCCTCGTTCACTGGGGCGCGGAGGACGACAGCCAGCACAGCCAAACCCAGGAGCGCATTGCGGACCTCCTGGTCGCCAACGGCGCAGATGTGATCCTAGGCTCCCACTCCCACCAGCCCGGCCCCATCGAGACCCGCACCGCGACGGATGAAAATGGCGACGAACACACGGCGCTTGTCGCCTACGATCTGGGCGATTTCTACACCGCGTCCGACAAAAGCGCCCGCCAGGGCATCGTCCTGCAGCTGGAATTCACAAAGGACAAGCGCGGCAGCGTCCAGCTGACAAAGCAGGACTACACCCCCCTATACCGCACGACAGACGCCGCCGGGGACCCCCAGTACCAGGTCTGGGACGCGGCGCTGGCCAAAAAGCTCTACGAGCAGGGTTATGTCGGCCGGATCTCCGAAGCGGACTACGCGCAGCTGGATCAGACAGTCGCCGCCATCCGGGCGAGCGTGGAACCCAAAGAGAAAAAGGAATAACAAAACACCAGCGCGCCCCGGGAAATTCTTCCCAGGGCACGCTGGTTTATCATATTATTCCATTATTCCAAAGGCGCGCTGCGCTTTGCTGTGATCTCATCCAGGGCCACCGCATAGACCTTGGTCGCCGCTGCGTGGGCGCAGCCGTCGGCCAGCGCCGGGTCCATCCCGCAGTGGGCTAGCAGCAGCCGCAGGCCGTGGGCCGCTTCCGCGCCCTGGCACAGGACCGCCTGGCCGAAGCCGATGACACTCTCATAGGCCGCCGTGGCGCTGTGCGCTGTCTGCACATAGCGGAAAAATTGGGCGCATTCGATGCAGACCCGCGGCTGCGCCTCCAGCAGCGCGGCCTTTTTCCCCGCGCTGGCGCCGTGGAAATAGAGAACGATCCGCCCTGCCTGCTCCTCCCAGCCGAAGGAGAGCGGCACAACATACGGCCCATCCGCCCCCTGCAGCCCCAGGTGCAGCACCTGGCAGGCGTCCAGGATGGCGCAAATCTCCTGCCAATCTGTGACTTGCCTATCTTTTCTGCGCATCTGTTCCATGCTCTGACCTACTCCGTTTTCTATCCAGTCTTTATCCGATCTCTTTCCCAAAGGCTGCACACCAAGGCGCCAACGTGCACCCGGCGCAGTCCGGCTTTCGGGCGGTGCAGACGGCTCTGCCGTGGAGCACCAGCCGGTGGCAGAAGTCGGAAGACTCCTCCGGCGGCAGGATCTCCCGCAGCTGCCGCTCCACCTTCTCCGGCTCCTTGCCCTGGGCCAGGCCCAGACGGTTGGAAATCCGGATGCAATGGGTATCGCACACAATACTACCGGGCACCTGGTATAGGTCGCCCAGCAAAAGATTGGCCGTTTTCCGCCCGACGCCGGGCAGCCGCAGCAGCTCCGGCATCGTCCCCGGGACCTTGCCGCCGTACTCCTGCAGCAGCATCTGGCAGGCGTGGACGATATCCGCCGCCTTCTGCCGGTAGAATCCGCAGGTGTGCACCAGCTGCTCCACCTCCGCGATCTCCGCCCCCGCCATTGCCTCCAGTGTCGGGTACCGGGCGAAGAGGGCCGGGGTGATCTGGTTGACTCTTGCATCGGTACACTGGGCCGAGAGCCGCACTGCGATCATCAGCTCATAGTCCTTTTCATATTGCAGCGCGCACACCGGCTCCGGGTACAGCGCCTTCAGCGCCGCGATGATGGCGGCGACTTTTTCTTTCTGCTTCATGTGGTTCTCCTTTATACTGCGCGCCCTGCCTGTATTACAACAGCGGCGCAATGACCTTGGTCAGGACGCCGGTGAGCTTCGTCGTCAGCTTCTCCTGGCGCAGGCTCTGCCGCGTGACCGGGCGGCAAAGCGCCGCCGTCTCCTGAAAATCGGCCTCAATGGCCTGGATGCAGTCCGTCCCCACGAGATACGTCGCGCATTCAAAGTGGTGATACAAGCTGCGGTAGTCCAAGTTGATCGTCCCGACCACAGCTTCTGTATCGTCGACGACAAAGCTCTTGGCGTGGACGAATCCCGGCGTAAACTCCAGGATCTTCACCCCCGACGCCATCAGGCTGGCATAGTACGTCTTTGCCAGCGCGTATGGGATCTTCTTATCCGGGACGCCCGGGAGAATCAGCGTGACCTCCACGCCCCGCTCTGCGGCGAATTTCAGCGCCGTCTCCAATTCGCCGTCGAGGATCAAATACGGCGTCATGATATGCACATAGCGCTGCGCCCGGTTCAAAAGGTCCATATACACCCGCTCGCCGACCTTGTCGCTGTCCAGCGGGCAGTCCCCATAGGGGATAACGAAGCCTGCCTGCGCCGCCTGGGGCGCGGTGCAGGTAAGGTACGGCGCAAAGTCCGGCGTTTTTTCATCCAGGCACCAGACCTGCAGGAACATCAGCGTAAAGCTCTTTACCGCATCGCCCCGGAGCATAACCGCCGTGTCCTTCCAATAGCCGAAACGTGGGACATGGTTGATATATTCATCAGCCAGGTTGATGCCGCCGTTGAAGGCGACCTGCCCGTCGATGACCAGAATTTTCCGGTGGTCGCGGTAATTATAATGCGTCGAGACAAAGGGCTGGATGGCGGAAAACACGCGGCACTGGATCCCCAGCGCGGCCAGGCGCTTGGGATAATCATGGGGCAGATTGGAAAATTCACAGGTGCCGTCATACAGCACCCGGACATCCACGCCCTGGGCCGCCTTGCGGGACAGAACCTCCAGAATTTTCCCCCACATCAGCCCCTCCCGGATGATAAAATACTCCAGGAAGATAAACTGCTTCGCCTGCTCCAGCTCTTGCAGCAGCGCCTGGAATTTTGCCTCGCCGGAGGGGAAATACGTCACCTCCGTGCCCTGGTAGGCCGGGAAGCAGCCGCTGCGCTGCAAATAGCGCACCAGCGCCGCCGCGCCGGGCTGCTCGCGCTCCAGCCGCTCCTCAACGACAGGCTGCTGCAGGATCTCCCGCTTCGTCTGCCGGGTCATCCGGTCAAATTTTGCCGCCAGGGTCCGGTGGCCGATGTCACTTTGGATATACACATAAAGCAGCGAGCCGAACACCGGCAACAGCATAATGAGCACCAGCCAGGTGATCTTCCCCGTCGGGTCAATGGGCCCGTTGATGAGATACACCACCAGCACGGCAGACAGCAGCACCGAGATCGTCAAATAATGGGGGAAGAAATTCTCAAACCACCGGGCAATGACGATGATAAATACGATCTGCACCGCCAGCAGCAGCAGAACGACGCCCACATGGCTGAAGATCGTGATGCCCTTGCGGCTGCGGTCCAGCAGCGTCAGTCCGTTATCCTGTTTTTCCTCTGTTTCCATCGCTGCGCACCGCCCTTTCGCCTGCTTTCCGCCGATTTCCGCATTTTCTGCTTATTATTTTAGCATAGTCCGGAAACTTGTCAAGGAATTTACACGCCCGCGAAAACCGCGCGCCGGGGAGTGGTTGTTTTTTTTCGTAAAATACGCTACAATAAGGAAAAGAAATGTTATGCGCAGGAGGGCAGGCGTATGCTTCGGATCGGTTATCATGTTTCCGCCGCCGGCGGCTATACGGCGATGGTCCGCCGGGCCACGGCGCTGGGAGCGAACACCTTCGCCTTTTTCACCCGCAACCCCCGGGGCGGCAGCGCCAAGGCCATTGACCCGGCGGACATCGCCCAGTTTTTGGACGAATGCCGGGCCCAAAACGTCGGCCCGCTGGTCGCCCATGCGCCCTATACCCTCAACCCCTGCGCGGCCAAGCCCCAGGTGCAGGAATTTGCGCTGCAAGCCTTCCGCGAGGACCTGGCCCGGATGGCCTGGACGCCCGGCAATTACTACAATTTCCACCCCGGCAGCCATGTCGGCCAGGGGCTGGAGACCGGCATCAGTAAGATCGCGAAGCTGCTGAACGAAGTCCTGACCGAGGGCCAGGAGACGACGGTATTGCTGGAGACGATGGCCGGGAAAGGCACGGAGGTCGGCGGGGAATTCTCCCAGCTGCGGCAGATCATCGACCAGGTGGCCCTGCCCCAATATGTCGGCGTCTGCCTGGATACCTGCCATGTCTGGGACGCCGGGTATGATCTGGAGCATGACCTGGACGGTGTTCTCACAGCGTTTGACCAGTCCATCGGCCTGGACCGCCTCAAGGCAGTCCACCTGAACAACAGTCTCAATGCCTGCGGCAGCCACAAGGACCGGCACGCCCGGATCACGGAGGGCAAGCTCTCTCTCGCGGCCATCGGCCGCATCATCCGGCACCCCGCCCTGCGGGACCTGCCCTTTATCCTGGAGACCCCAAACGACGACATGGGCTACGCCCAGGAGATCACCCTACTGCGTACGCTTTACGAAACAGCATAAATAGAGATACCCCAGCACAGACGGAGGCGCTGCACTATGAAACGAAAAATTGAATCCCAGCTGCTTGCCTGGAAGGAAAAAGAGACGGGCCGGATGCCGCTGATCCTCGGCGGCGCGCGGCAGATCGGTAAGACGTATATCCTGCGGGAATTTGGGCGGGCGCATTTTAAAAACACCGCCTATCTCAACCTGGAGACGAACCAGAAAATGGTCGAGTATTTTCAGGACGGTATCGTCCCCGAGCGGCTGCTGCGCTATATCAGCGCCCTGACCGGAGAGCGCATCCTGCCTGGCCAGACGCTCATCATCCTCGATGAGATCCAGGCCTGTGAGCGAGCGCTGACAGCGCTGAAATACTTCTGCGAGCAAATGCCGGAGTATCATATCGCCGCCTCCGGCAGCCTGCTGGGCGTGGCGGTCAACCGGCAAAATTACTCCTTCCCCGTCGGCCGGGTCGCCTCGCTGACGCTGCATCCCTTTGACTTTGAAGAGTACCTCTGGGCCAAGGGGGAGGACGAGCTGGCGGCCGAGATTCGCCAGCACTTTGCCTCGATGACCCCCATGCCGCAGGAATTGGACGAAAAGGCGACGGCCCTGTACCGGGAGTACCTCCTGGTGGGCGGTATGCCGGCCAGCATCCTGCAGTTTTTGCAGACTGGCAGCTACCCAGAAACAGCTGCCATCGGGCGGGAGATCCTGGAAAATTATACGGCGGACATGGCCAAGTATGCCACAGCCGCCGAGACGGTCCAGATCCGCAGCTGCTACAGCGCGATCCCAGCGCAGCTTACCGCGAAACGCGCCCCCAGCCCCGCCCAGCAATTCGGCGGGAGCATTTCCTGGCTGAAATTCGCGGGGATCGTGTTAGAGAGCCGCCAGCTGCGCCTGCCCCTGGCCCCGGCGGAAGCCCAGGTCATCCCGGCGCAGGACCGGCTCTACTTGAGCGACGTCGGCCTGCTGGCCGCCCGGGCGGGCATCACCCCCGCCGCGCTGGCCCCGGAAAACGGCGGCGTCGCCGGGCAGCTGCTGGCGCAGAATTATCTGGCCCAGCAGTTTGACGCCCAGGGCTATCCCCTGTACTTCTGGCAGGGCCGCTTTGGCCAGGCCGCGCCGTTCCTGCTGCAGCGGGAAACGGGGATGACCGCCGTGCTGCCGGAGCCCGGCAGCCGCTATCAGGCCACCCGACTGGCATCGCTACGCAAAAAGTACCCGGCGCTGCAGCCCTACTGCTTCGGCAGCCGGAATTTCACCCAGGAGAAAGGGCTGGCCTGCCTGCCCATGTACGCGGCCTTTTGCCTGTAACGCCACCAATAGTAACGCGGCATCTGCTGCCGCAATCGGTTTCACGCGGCTGCCAGACCGGCTGCCGCCTGGAGGGTAACGTATGAAGGAGCTTCCGATTCTGCAAATTGACCCGCTGCTGCGGCCATACCAAGGGGATCTTGCCCTGCGGATGGAAAACTATCACAAGCGCCTGGCGGCGCTGCTGCCGGACGGGCAAGACCTTGCCGCCTTTGCAGACGGCGCGGCGTACTTCGGCTTCCACCGGCAGGCAGACGGCTGGTGGTACCGGGAGTGGGCGCCGGGCGCGGATGCGATGTATCTGACCGGCGATTTTAACGGCTGGGACCGCCGCGCCTGCCCCATGACCCGTCGGGAGGGCGGCGTCTTTGAAGTCTTCCTGCCAGGCCGCGACGCACTGCGCCACGGTCAGCGGCTCCTTGCCATCGTGCAAAAAAACGGACAGTACCTGGACCGCATCCCCCTCTATGCCCACTATGTCGTCCAGGAGCCGGAGACCGGGGCCTGGAACGCCGTCATCTATGCGCCGCCTGCGCCATACCAGTGGCACGATGCGGCCTTCCGCCCGCAGAAGACCCTTTATATCTACGAATGCCATATCGGCATGGCCCAGGAAAAGCCGGGCGTCGGCACCTATGACGAATTCCGCGCGCAGGTCCTGCCCCGGGTCAAGCGGCTGGGCTATAACACCATTCAGATCATGGCCATCATGGAGCACCCGTACTATGCCTCCTTCGGCTATCAGGTGACGAATTTCTTCGCCGCCTCCTCCCGCTTCGGCACGCCGGACCAGCTCAAGGCGTTGATCGACGCAGCCCATAGGCTGGGCATCGCCGTGCTGCTGGATGTCGTCCACTCCCATGCGGCGAAAAACACCCGGGAGGGCATCAACGAATTTGACGGGACACCCGATCAATTCTTCCACCCCGGCCCCCGGGGGACCCATGCTGCCTGGGACACCAAGTGCTTCCAATACGGCAAGCACGAGGTGCTCCATTTCCTCCTCTCCAATCTCAAATACTGGCTGACAGAGTACCACTTCGACGGCTTCCGCTTTGACGGCGTCACCTCCATGCTCTACCATGACCACGGGCTGGGCGCCGCCTTCGACCATTACGATAAATACTTCTCTCCCAATACCAATACCGAGGCCGTGACTTATCTGCAGCTGGCCAATACGCTGGTGCGCCAGGTCAACCCCGCTGCCATCACCATCGCGGAGGACACCTCTGCCATGCCGGGGCTCTGCCTGCCGGTCGAAGACGGCGGCATCGGCTTCGACTATCGCCTGGCCATGGGCATCCCGGACCTCTGGATCCGCATCCTGAAGGAACGGCGGGACGAGGACTGGGACCTCTGGAATATCTGGTACGAGCTGACGGGGCGGCGGCCAAAGGAACCGGTCATCGCCTATGTCGAATCCCACGACCAGGCGCTGGTGGGGGACAAGACCGTCATGTTCCGCCTGTGCGACGCAGAAATGTACTGGAATATGGCCAAGGACAAAGAAAACCTCGTCATCGACCGGGGCATGGCCTTGCACAAGATGATCCGCCTGCTGACCTTGAGTTTAGGCGGCGAGGGCTACCTGACCTTTATGGGCAACGAATTTGGCCACCCCGAGTGGATCGACTTCCCCCGGGCGGGCAACGGCTGGAGCTACCAATACTGCCGCCGCCAGTGGAGCCTGGCGGATGACCCCACGCTGCGCTACGGCGCGCTCGACGCTTTCGACGCCGCCATGATCGCGCTGGCCCGCCGCTGCCGCCTGTTCCGCGGCAAGAGCCAGCAGCTTTATATTTCCAACCAGGAGGGACTCATCGTCTACCGGCGAGGCGGGACCTTCTTCGCCTTTAACTTTAGTCCGCAGACCTCTTACCCCGCCTTCTTCCTGCCCACCGGCCGGGCCGGGACGTTCACCGTCCTGCTCGATACGGACCGCGCCGCCTTCGGCGGCCAAGGCCGCATCTCCAGTGCGCAGCGCTACGAAGCCGCCCCCGGCCCCGACGGCCGCATCGGCTTTCCCATCTACCTCCCCAGCCGGACGGCGATCGTCCTGCGGGAGGAAAAGGGTTGAACCCAGATAACATAAAGCGGCAGGAGCTTTGGCTCCTGCCGTTTTAATGTTATTGCGCAGCTTCCTTCGTCTGCTGACGCAGCTCGTTCAGAAAGTCGATCCGGCGCTGCCACAGCGCATTATCGTGGCCCGCTTGGGGCGTCAGCACCAGGGTGTTTTCCAGGTAATCGCTGAGGTATTGCGTGAATTTCTCCGCTCCCTGGGCGTTGAGATGGGAGCGGTCATAATAATCCGTCAGCGGGTCCAGCCCGATGGCAGCCTTTTGCGTGTCAAAATCCACAAATGATACCTGTGCCTTTTCCAGCGTCGCCGCCAGGCGGTCCTGGCTCTCCTGGGAGAGGGTGTTGCACCGGGGCGAGAGGTAGAGCACCAAGCGGATCCCCTTTTCCGCGCAGAGGTCCCGGATCTTCAGGAGATATGCCTCGTTCTTTTCATACTCTGCCGCCGTATAGGTCTCACCCTTGGGCTCCATCTCCGGGAACGGCGTCGTACGGGGCAGATAGGTGTAACCCGCCAGCAGGTCCAGGTCATAGCCCTCCCGGGCGCGGGTATAGTCGTCCGGCTGCAGTTGGCTCCAGCGGTAGTGGTAGTTATAGAGCGGCAGCAGATAGCGAATCCAGGTACTGGGCGCTGTCGAAGCAGCCATCGCCCGCCACTTGTTCCAGCCGTTCGGCATATAGCCGATATTGACCGCATCAAACTCCTGGTGCACCGGGTAAAACAGCGCTGTCACCTCGACAAACATCGTTGCAGGACTCTGGGTCTCCAGGGCCTGGCGGATGTAATAATAGGTCTGCGGCATCGTCTGGGTCGGCCCAGCCATGGTGTAGGAGGTCAGTCCCGTCTGTTGATAAATCATCGCCGGGATGACATCGCAATAAGCGATGGAGGAACCGAAGAACATCACGTCGATTGAGTTGCGGTCCTCCTTTTCATAGGCCTGCCACAGGCAGCCGTAGTCGTAGCGCTTTGGCGTCAAAAGCGGCGTGACGGCGGTGCACAGGCCCCAGAGCGCAGCGGCAAGCAGCAGCAGGGCGAGCAGCGTTTTGCATGTTTTTTTCATCCCCGCGCCTCCTTAGAACTTGAAGTACATAAAGTCCTGCGGGTCAAAGCCTTCGCCGTAGCAGCCAAAGAGCAGGATCGCCCCCAGTAACACAAAATAGATCGTATAGCGCAGCACCATTGGTTTTTCCATCAGGAAAGCGCGCACCGGCTGCTTGCGCTGCAGCAGGCTGGCAGCCAGCATCAAAACCAGGCCGCCGCCGATCACCGCCAGATTGATCCAGGTATCGGCATAGGGAAACAGCGCCTGCCACGTCTCCGGCAAATGCCAATTTGTCACGACCTGCTTCCAAAGGCCCAGCCCCCGGCGCAGGCCGCCTACCTCCGGCAGGACCTTGATGACCGTCACCAAGCAGAACGTCCGCAGAGTCTGGAACGCGCGCCAGAGCCAGCGATCCTCCCGGATATGCAGCGCCTGCTTCCAGCGCAGATAGACTGGCTCCATCCACAAAGAGAAAATGATAAACGCGCCGTTGACGCCACCCCAGGCGATATAGGCCCAGCTGGCGCCGTGCCACAGGCCGGTCGTCAGCCAGACGATTAGGAGGGCAACCGTCGCCGGAATCGTTTTGCCGACGGAGCCGCCAAAGCGCTTTTGCCAGCGCTTGCCGGCATTGCGGGCAAAGTGGGATACCGCGACAGGGTAGTAGAGATAGGTCTTGAACCATTCCCCCAACGTGATATGCCACCGCCGCCAGTATTCGGCAATAGATTTGGAAAAATAGGGCCGCTGGAAATTCTCCGCCAGCTGGATGCCCCAGATCTCGCAAAGGCCACAGACGATATCCATGTAGCCGGAAAAATCCGCATAAATCTGCGCGCTATATAAAAACGCACCTACCAGCACCGTGACGCCGGAATATTCCGTGTAATTGGCAAACACTGCCTGCACATACGGCGCCAGCGTATCGGCAATGACGAGCTTTTTAAAAAAGCCCCAGAGCATCCGCTGCAGACCTGACCCCAGGCGGGCGGCGGAGAAAGAATGCGGCGCATACAGCTGCGGCGCCAGCTGCGAGAAATTACTGATTGGCCCCTGGATGATCTGCGGGAAGAAAGAGACAAACAGCAGCATCCGCGCAATGTTCTTCTCCGGCGCGCATTTCTCCCAGTAGACATCCACCAGGTATCCCATGGATTGGAACGTATAAAACGAGATACCCAGCGGCGCAATCAGCCCCAAGGGCCCATGGACCGGCCCGCTGCCCAGCAGCGCTGCCGCCCGGTTGAGCTGGGTCAGCACAAAGTCGCCATACTTAAACACAGCAAGCAGGCCGAAATTCAAAAGCAGCGCCGCGATCATAACGGCCTTGCGCCGGGCCTTGTTCCCAGCCTTATAGGCCTTCTTTTCCTCCCGGCTCAGCTGTTCCTTATTCGCTTTCAGATAAGCCTGCTGCTGGGCGGCCAGGCGGCCGATCCAACGAGCGCCGCAATAGGTCGAGAGCGCGGTAAAGAGAATATAGGCCCCATACTGCAGCCCGGCGGCGCAGTAGAAAACGGCACTGGCCAAAAGCAGCAGCATCCACTGCCCGTGCTTTGGTACCAAAAAATAGAGCACCGTCAAAGCCAGTGCAAAGAGCAAAAAGCTCCCGGATGTGATCGACACTGAAAAGATCCTCCCTAGAAAACGCCATCCCGGCGATGTCGGCGGTTTTTCCTC